>JBCCSR010000196.1:0-7825 GCA_039199865.1 Bacteroidota bacterium | reverse complement strand
CTCCAAGTGAGAAAGGGTGGCCAGTTTTTTGCAATAAGGAAAAACCATAAGTTACTTCAATAGTTGAAGAACATTCTGGAAAGAGCAAAATCTTAGCCAAAATAGTTGATCCTATTGGATCATTTGATCAAAGGATTATTTTTTCTTTTTTTCGGCAAGACATTTGAAAATTTGTAGTTTTGCAGACACCCATTGTAGACCTGTTGTGTTTCAATGTAGAGCTGCGTTCCTTTATTTTCATGAACCATATCAATAAAAGTATTCAATGAAAAAACTGATTTTATTACTGTTTCCTGCAATTTTGGTGCTATCGTGTAAAACTGAAACCCCAAAGACCACCACGGACCTTGAACAGATTCAAGAATGCTATTTAAAGTATAAAGAAGGAATTTTGCAAGGCAATGGGATTGCAGTAATGGCCCAAGTAAGTCAAAAGAGCTTAGATTATTACAGCGAAATGTTGCGCTACGCCAAAGGAGCAGACAGTACCGCAATTGCCGACTCTGGGCTCACCGAAAAATTTACGATCTTACAAACCCGTCAACGAATTGAAAGTGATGTTTTGGTTAAAATGTCGGATGAGTCTTATTTTATTTATGTGGTCGAACAGGGGATGATTGGTAAAGCCAGTGTAGAAAATGTAGAGATTGGAGACATCAACATCGAGGGGAGTTCCGCAAAAGGAGACATTTTGATCGAGGGGAGAAAGCAAGAACAATTTAAGTTTCAGTTTATCAAACAGGAAGAGGGCTGGAAAATCGACTTGCTCAATCTCATGGTGATTTCCAGTGATGGCCTAAAAATAGAAATCGAACGAAGTCCTTTGTCGGAGCAAGAATACATCATGAAAGTGCTGGAGGTGATTACCCGTAAAAAGCGCAAAGATGATTTGTGGAAGCCTCGCCTCTAATTGGGAACAATCATTCTTGTCGATCCTGTCGTAGGAAGGCTAGGGCCCTAATTGTCAAATCAAACTATGAACAATTTTGATTCTCGAATGGATCCCCAAGAGCGGCCAACACCGCTCTCCAAGCCCAGGTTTGCTGGCCTCTGGCATCGCTTTGCAGCAAATATCCTGGACAATTGCCTTTTCATTCCTATCATTCTGATTTCCCATTACAATCTATTCAACCTCAAATGGTTATTGGTTGAATTGCTGCTTTCTGGCCTCTGGATTGTCTACAAGCCTTACATGGAATATCGCTACGGAGCTACTTTGGGAAAAATGGTGCTCAAAATTAAAGTGGTCAATACCCAGTACAATGCAATTGACTCGGATCAGGCAGTCAGACGATTTCTGGTATTTCTTTTCGGATACATGGGCGTTTGGTTGGTCAACTATTGGCTCTTTACGCATCCCGAATTTATGGAGGTCGTCGATTACGAAAGCCTTGGAAAACTACAGAAAAGATTGAACGCCGAATTCATTATCAACGTAGCCAATATTCCCCTATTCGTTTCGGTCATCGCCATGATGTTCGATCCGCAAAAACAGGCCCTTCACGACCAGTTCGCTGGTACTTATTGCATTTACAAATCCTCAGAAGAAAAAGATGCTTTCATTTGAGTCCGAGGATCGTAACCTATTGTTCTGGTTTAGTCATTTTCAAAGAAAAAACGTGGGGCAAGCGATTCTCCAAATTGCCATAAACATAACGTCTTGGTGCGACTGCTTGCATATTGGGAAAACAATTGTAAGGAGACCAAGGGAATTCCAGAAATTCGGTTAATACCAAACCTTGTTTGAGCAAGGCTTGAATGGTTTCTGAAAGAGAGTGACACCAAAAATACTCCTTCATTTCAATCGCTGCATCGGGATCGGCATAGGTGCCCAATTCTACTTCCGTGTAAGGTTCTCGGTGGGAAAAATAGCGATAAGCAATCTTGTGTTGATCAAAATCATACATGTACATTACCGGATGAAATTCGGCAATGTAGAAGCGTCCTCCTGGTCGGAGATACCGGGCAATAATCGAAGCCCATTGATCAAGATCGGGCAGCCAAGTGAGGACGCCGTAGGAAGTGAAAACAATGTCGAACTGTTGGTCCAGATGCTGTGGCAAATCGTAAATATTACAGGAGATAAATTGGGCGTCTAAGTTGAGCTCATCGTTGAGCGATTGTGCCAATTGGATGGCTTTGGGAGACAAATCCATACCCGTAACTTTAGCCCCCATTCTGGCCCAGGATATAGTGTCTTGACCGAAATGGCATTGTAGGTGGAGCAGACTTTTGCCGCTGACTTCATTGGCCAATGCTTGGAGCTCGATTTCTTGGAGGGAGCTTTCTCCTTTTTTAAATCCTTCCAAATTGTAGAAGGTCGAGTTTTTGTGATGCATTGTTTTTTCGTCCCACAATTCACGATTGGTTTGAAAGTATTGATTCTCTTCCATAAGTTGGTTTTTTGCAACAACAATAATTAATTACGATATTGTGGTAAGTTTTTGCGTTAACTCGCAAAGTTTTAGATTTTCAAATCAATCAACACCTTTCCGTACTGGTTTAGTTCACAATTCTCTGTTTAGACGGAACAAAATCTGGATTGCTCTCAAATAGGTGTCGATACTAAAATAGCAATTATGGCAGATCAGAAAAAAGATCAGAAGCAGTTGAATATTGAACTACCCGAAGAAATCGCGGACGGCATTTATTCGAACTTGGCAATTATTTCTCATTCCCATTCCGAGTTCGTTGTCGACTTTGTCCGCCTGATGCCCAATGTTCCGAAGGCCAAGGTTAAATCTCGTATTGTGCTCACTCCTCAACATGCCAAGCGACTCATGAAAGCACTCGCCGATAATGTCAATAAATTTGAAGCACAGTTTGGAGTCATCGACGAACCCGATTACCCAGGGTTTCCACCAATGAATTTCAATACGCCCAAAGCGCAAGCCTAAATGTTGGGCATCAAACAAGTATTTTCTCGAAAAATGATTTTAAAAAATGATAAAACCATTTCTAGAATCCGTTGTTAAATAACTGATGAAAAGACAAGCGCAAACGACCATCCCCACCCAGTGGGGAAACTTCAAAATGGTCGCCTATTCGACAGACATAAATGAACCAATGCCGCACCTAGCAATGGTCCATGAAGACTTCAACCCCGAGGTGCCCACCTTGGTCCGCATTCACTCTGAATGCTTGACTGGAGATTTGTTTACTTCTAAAAGATGTGATTGCGGAGAGCAGCTAGACGAAGCAATGCGACAGGCTGCTAGACACGGAGGAGTAGTCGTCTATCTGCGACAAGAAGGCCGAGGAATCGGCTTGATCAACAAACTAAAAGCATACAATCTACAGGACGAGGGGCTGAATACAATTGATGCCAATACCCATTTGGGTCTAGAAATCGATAGTCGACAATATGAGTCAGCCATTACGATTCTAAAAGACCTCAAGATTAAATCCATCAATTTATTGACCAATAACCCACTTAAAATTAAGGCAATTGAAGATTCTGATATTGAGGTCAAGAAGCGCATTGCTTTGGTTATTCCTCCAAAGGCAGAAAATTTAGGTTATCTCAAGACCAAGGAAGAATTAATGGGACATCTTTTCCACATCAATGGAAAAGCCAAATCTGTATCCTAGAAACTTTAACATTTAAGGCAGCAACCAATTTTGTAACTATTTGTCTTTCCGAAGGTAAACTATAATATGATATAGCTACCATCAAGATCGAATCAGTTGCAAAGTCTATCTTCCCGTAAAAGAGTTATTGTACATTAGGTTTAATGGTTAGCTTTTCAGATCTAAATCATTAAATTGGTATTGTTCGATGAAAGTTCTGGCTACCTTCCTTATCTCGTTTTTTTTCTGTACGCTACTGCTGGCTCAAGAAGAGTTGGAGTTATCCCAAATTGAAAAGAAAATATACGAAACCCGAAGGGTCGGTGACCAGGCTCCACAAATTGATGGCTCACTCGATGATGAGGCTTGGAAAGAGATGGCTTGGGGGGGAGGAGACTTCACTCAAATCCAGCCTTACGAAAATACGGCCCCTACTGCTCAAACCAATTTCAAGATATTACACGACGATAAGTTCTTGTACATCGCCTTTCGTTGCTACGATGAAGCACCCGATAAAATAGAGCGTCGACTATCTCGAAGAGATGGCTTTGCTGGTGATTGGGTAGAGATCAATCTCGATAGCTATTTTGATCAACGGACGGCCTTTTCTTTTACCATTTCTGCTGCCGGTGTCATCGGTGATGAATTCGTGTCTAACAATGGAGACAATTGGGACTCTAGCTGGAATCCAATTTGGTACGCCAAATCCAAAATTGATGAGCAAGGGTGGACGGCAGAAATCAAAATTCCCTTTAGTCAATTGCGTTTTGGCAACAAAGAGGTGCATACTTGGGGAATGCAATTTACTCGCCGTAATTTTAGAAAAGAAGAACGCTCCGTCTGGCAATACATTCCCCGAAATTCAGGCGTGTGGGTCAGCGCCTTTGGTCATCTGACAGGAATAAAAGGCATTCGATCCCAAAAACAGGTGGAAATTCAACCTTACGTGGTGGGACAAACGGAAACTTTCGAAAAAGAGGAAGGCAATCCTTTTGCGACGGGTTCTGCCAGACGAATTTCAGCGGGGCTAGACGGAAAAATTGGTGTGACCAGCGATATGGTTTTGGATTTTACCATCAATCCTGACTTCGGTCAAGTGGAGGCAGATCCTTCCGTGGTCAATCTCAATGGTTTTCGGGTTTTCTTTCGAGAACAGCGTCCCTTTTTTATTGAAAATCGAAACATTTTCGATTATCGGGTGACCCGTTCAGAAGCAGGAGGTTCCTTCAATAGTGATCTGTTATTTTATTCCCGTAGAATTGGTGGAGCTCCCAATGGCAACCCCGATATTAATGATGATGAGTATTTAAACCGACCCAGTGCGACCTCAATCTTGGGAGCGGCCAAATTTAGTGGAAAGACCAAGAAGGGCTTGTCTATTGGTGTTTTACAAGGAATCACCGCACAAGAATATGCTGAAATCGACTCGCTTGGTGAACGGCGCGAGGAGGTAGTAGAACCTTTTACCAATTACTTTGTCGGTAGAATCCAACAGGATTTCGATGGTGGCAATACCATTCTGGGAGGAATTTTTACGGCAACCAACCGTAAATTAGATGGTACTGGACTCAATTTTCTCCACAAATCCGCCTACACGGCAGGTCTAGACATTGTTCACAAGTGGGACAATCAATCTTGGGTTTTGACCGGGAAAGGGGTGGTCAGTAATGTCAATGGAAGTACGGAAGCCATCACCGCTACTCAAGAATCCTTTGAGCATGCTTTTGATCGACCCGATGCGGAGCATTTAGAGGTGGATACCAGTCTAACTTCCTTGACGGGCCACGGGGCTACGCTCAAAATTGGTAAGTTTGGAGGGAAGTGGGTTTTTGAAAGCGGAGTGACTTGGCGTTCTCCTGAGTTGGAACTCAACGATCTGGGCTTTATGGTCAATGCCGACGAAATCAATCATTTCTTTTGGTCGGGGTATCGGATCAATCAACCCTTCTCTATTTTTCAAAATCTTCGCGTCAATTACAATCATTGGTTGAGGTGGGACTTTAGTGGAAGAAATCTGTACCAAGCGGTGAATACCAATGTGCATACTCAGTTTAAAAATTTCTGGGGAATCGGTAGTGGAGTCAATTACGAGTTTTTGGATATCGATAATAATGCCTTGTTTGGTGGTCCTGCACTCCGAAAGCCCAACGGCTTGTCCAATTGGATGTATGCCTACACGGATAATCGTAAAAAACTCAATTTCAATTGGAATATGTTTCACGTTTGGGGAGCGGGAGAGACGGTTAGAATACAGGATTATAGCCTCTTTATTCGCTATCAGCCCACCAATGCCTTTAACGTCTCTTTTGGTCCAAGTTTCAACCGTTTTAGACGCCCTGTACAAAACGTAACCAGTGAAGACTACAATGGGACGACTCGATATATTGCTGGAAGGGTGAACCAAAAAACATTGAGTGCAACCATTCGCCTCAACTATTCGATTAGTCCCAACCTATCTTTGCAATATTATGGTCAGCCCTTTATCTCACAGGTCAAATATTCCGAATTCAAATACATTACGAATCCACTCTCGGAGGAATTTCAAGACCGCTTTCACGCTTATGATGACTCGGAAATTCGTTATGATGATGAAGAGGAAGTTTATATTGTTGATGAGACTAAAGATGGCATAGAGGATTATTCCTTTGGGAACCCCGATTTCAGCTTTATCCAATTCCGATCTAATTTTGTAATGCGTTGGGAATACACGCCAGGTTCAGAGCTCTTTTTGGTCTGGTCGCAGAGCAATACCGCTACGGGCAACCCACACGAGGGCATTTTCAGGGATCTTAAAACCAATCTATTCGAAAACAAGGGGACCAACATCTTTTTGATCAAGTACACCTATCGTTTTATCAAGTAAGATTTAGAGAGCCTTTTCTTGCGAGATGGAATTAGGCTTTTTGTCTACTTCTGGCATTTGACAATCTTCTCCTGGCTTACGGCCACAAACAGTACAATCTCCAACTTGGCTTTTCAACATGGGATTATTGGTAGCACAAGTTCCCCGAAATTCTTGACCAGTGACCAGTTGGCGGATGTTGATTAGCGCAAAGGATAGCCCGAATACGGTGAAGATGACGACAAACATATATATGAAATCCATACAATTGCATTTTTTAAATGAAACAGCAAAATTAGCCGACTTGTTGGAGTAAATCCACGATTGGATGTACCTTTGTTCTTTTGAAATACAAATATACACCCTTCTTTGATAAATTGCGTGGTCGAAAAGCCAGGAGAAAGTAAAAATACGCCTCTGGAGTTCTTCACTTTTGAATCTCACTTGATTGTTCGCACAAAATTTAGCAAAGAATCATCTACATCAATCAATGGACCCAAAATTAGTTGCCTTTGCCCGTTTACTTAACATCATGGATGAGCTCCGGGAGCAGTGCCCCTGGGATCGCAAGCAAACCTTCCAAAGCCTACGCAATCTTACCATCGAAGAAACCTACGAGTTGGCGGATGCACTCCTGGAAGAGGACTTAGATGAAATTAAAGAGGAAATTGGAGATCTCATGCTCCACATGGTCTTTTACGCCAAAATTGCTGATGAGAAAAAGGCATTTGATATTGCGGATGCCATCCATGCGGTATGTAACAAGCTGGTCAATCGACATCCTCATATCTACGGAGATATTGAGGTTAAAGACGAAGAAGAAGTCAAGAAAAATTGGGAACAACTCAAATTGAAAGAGGGTAAAAAGTCGGTTCTAGCGGGGGTTCCCAAATCACTGCCCGCCATGGTCAAGGCCTATCGAATGCAAGAAAAAACCAAGCAAGTTGGTTTTGAATGGGAGAACAGTGAACAGGTTTGGGCAAAGGTAGAGGAAGAAATGCGCGAGTTTAAAGATACCCTCGAAGAGGAACAATCAATGGTTCGTCAGGAAGAAGAATTTGGTGATGTCCTATTTTCACTGGTCAATTTTGCGCGTTTTCAGGGAATTGATCCAGAAACTGCCTTGGAGAGAGTGAATCAGAAATTCAAAAAGCGATTTGAATATATCGAAGCCAAAGCGCCAAAGTCGCTGATGGAAATGACTCTGGAGGAAATGGATGCCCTTTGGAATGAAGCAAAAAAAACAAAAAAATAAGCAGACCGATGAAAGGAATCCAACAATTGGTGGCCATTGGTTTACTGTCCATATTGGCTTGTCAGTCTCCCAGAACAGATTTGCAGGGCCATTGGCAAGGCCATAGTGGTGACGGTACTTATTTGGAATTGATTGCCGACGCAGACTCGCTATTCTTG
>JBCCSR010000195.1:0-7858 GCA_039199865.1 Bacteroidota bacterium | reverse complement strand
TTTATCCGGATTGGCTGGTATTCGCCTATCTTTTGGGTCATGCACGGTTATGCGGTCTTTGATGATTTTGGAATGCCCATCATCGGAGAGGGAGACCAAGAACCCAATGAAACTTTTATTGAACAACTGGTAGCCGATGCGGAGGCGGCCATTAATACGATTGTGGATTTGGGAGTGGCCGATCGAGAGCGTTTGGCAGTGGGAGGTCACTCTTACGGGGCTTTTATGACTGCCAATTTGTTGGCTCATTCCGATTTGTTTGCAGCGGGGATCGCCCGTAGTGGTGCCTATAATCGAACCCTAACCCCTTTTGGATTTCAATCGGAAGAAAGGACTTTTTGGGAAGCCTCAGATACTTACTTTAAAATGTCACCCTTCATGCATGCGGACAAAATTAAGGAACCGCTCTTGCTCATTCACGGGGCAGCAGATAATAATTCTGGAACCTACCCCATGCAAAGTGAACGCTTTTTTGCGGCTTTGAAAGGACATGGTGCCGAGGCTCGCCTAGTGATGTTGCCCCACGAAAGCCATAGTTATCGGGCCAGAGAATCGGTTATGCACATGCTCTGGGAGATGAACACTTGGTTGGATAAACACGTCAAGAATCGAGATTCGAAACGTACCGAACCTTGATCCGTAAAGGCTCAGTCAGCTAGGTTTAGCGCCAATCGGGCATTTCGGCATTTTCGAAAAGGAGCATCCGATTATCTCCGTCGAGATCCATGATCCAAATGTCTTTACGAGAGATGCCATCATTATTGGTATTGGTGAAAATGACTTTGGCGCCGTCAGGGGAATAACGCACATCGAAATCATTGGTTCCTGCTATTTTATCGAAAGACAAATCAACAGCAACCAGTGAATTGACGTCTTTTTGGAAGATTCTAGCGTCTAACTGTCTACCCGTACTAGATTCAAAACCAGAGACATCGTAAGTGTAAAGAATTTTTGTTCCGTTGATGGAATAAACGGCCCCCTCTGTGCTACCGGGTTCATCTCCTACAATTTGGATTTCATAAGTGCCATCAAGTTGAATAATGTAGATGTGTGAATTGTAGCTTTGTTCACCGGTCGCTCTCGCCAGGATGCGATTGACCTGTCCTGACCAGTCACACTCCGTAAAGGTCAAGCCACTGGGTGCTTCTACCAGGCTATTCAGACCGGTACCATCTTGGTTGATGCGATAAAGCATATTGTTGTTCATGTAAAGCAACTGACTACCATCGGGTGACCAAGAGAAATCCAGATCTAGATTGTTGAAACCGGCAATGGGGATGGTGGTGACTTGTTGCACATTCGATCCGTCTCGATCCATCACGTAGAGTTGAGGCTCGATGCCAAGACTGGATATGAACGCAATTTTATCTCGGGTTGGGCTCATTCGAGGCCGCCAATTATTCGCTCCATTGTTGGTCAGACGAATAGCAGCTCCACTTTCATCAGAGGAATAAATATCGAAACGGCCTTCATTTTTTCTGGTAAAAAGAAAGCGATGATCTGGAAAAGCCTGGGTTTTGAAACGCCAAGTGGCACCAAAGACAGGATCAGCTTGTCCATCGCTTGCCTCAACTTGCCAGAAATAAGTAGTATTGTATTTTAATCCTTCGATGTCAACAAATGTATCCGTTGAATTGAACAGGACAGTCTCTCCTTGATTTTGGCTCCCTTCAAATAGCTCAACTGTATACATCAATACATCATTGTCATCCATATCTGCGGCAGTCCAAGTAAGGCGAAGGTCTATCAACTGGTCATTTGCTCCGTCGGCAGGAATGGGGTTCATAGGCGGTGTTGGTGGATTATTGACCAGTGTATCTAATTCGAGTTGAATGATGACCGTGGCGGTTTGGTTTTCAAAAACTGTCACGTTTTCCAATTGGGTCACATATCCCTCTTTTTCGGCTCTCAAAGTGTAAGAACCTACGACAATGGAGTCAAAGGCAAAGCGTCCAAAATCGTCGGTAAAAAGGGAACTCGTTGCCGGAGTGGTGGAAATCGTCGCCATATCTACGGGAATATTTCCATCACTTAAAACGACTTCTCCGGCGATAGAGCCAAATAAATTGGGTTCAATGGTTTCCTCTTGACAAGCAAAGAACGTCAATAAAAGTAAGCCAAATAACCCGGTTTTGATTGAGGTGTTCATGTCTGTTCTAATTAGCAACTACTAAGCTAAAGGGAGAGTATTTTAGCGGTAGTTTTTGTTTTGCTGATAATTGAATTTTCGTTTGCTCTCTACTTCTTGTCCGAAGTAGAACTGTATGCCTAGGTTGCCTCGCCAGAAAAAGTCGTTGTATTTCCCCTGGTTGACGCCATCGAAGTCATCACTGAAGATATAGTTGTAGTCCACCGAGGCTTTGATGCCAATGTTGTTATTAACGAGAAATTCAAATCCCCCTCCAATATTGGCTTTTGAATGAACGTCATTGCCCCAGTCAAAACGGTTGCTTCGATTTTCAGTAATGATGCCCAAACCTCCCACAATGTAGGGCGTGAGTAGATCGTAGGGAGAAAAGCGATAGGCCGTATTGAAGTCGAGATAACTCACATCTGCGCGGTAAAATTTTTGGGTCCCTAATCGACTGAGGCCATAATTGAGGGAAAAATCAAAGCGGGGGAAACTGGAGTAATGAAAACCCAGTTCAATACCCGTATTAATGGCCGGATTGGGAAAATCTCCTTTATACTGTAAACTTGAAGAGGCTACGCTCAGCCCCAATGTTTTACGTCGGTTGTCCAGCAGGTTACCAAAAATATCTGTTTTGGGAATTTGCTTTTTCTCTTTTTCGTAATCTAGAAATGCTCTTGAGACCACCTCTCTGGCTTCTTTAAGCTCCCAAAGCTTATCTTTTACTCCTTCAATGATCAAACTCAATACCGCTTTTTCAATGGCCTCCGTCAAGGCCACCTCCGAAGGCTCATTGTAGGTAAAACCCGTTTCCGCTTCCAATAAGCGACCAAAGCGGACAAAGCGAAAGAGGCCGGCATCCAAGGCCTGCGATAAAATGGTTTTGGAAGTATAGACCGTTTTTAGAATTTTTCCGTTACTGGTGGAAATGGCGCGAAGATAAACGGTGATTCGATCTTGTCGGTATTGGCCAGAACCTCCTGCTCCAAAATAACGCAATCCTGCTCCACCAGTAATTACATTTGCATCATAGGAGATAATCCCTCCTTCCAGAATTACTCCAGCGTAGAGTAGTGGAGGAAGCAAGTTTTGCTGGTTTTGGTCTCCCGAATTGTATTGCGCTCGACTGGAGCGGATAATTTTCCTTTCGTTGAGTAAATTGCTGACATTCTCTCTTTCAATGGGCACAAACCATCGGGAATCCTCCAGGGCTTTCAGTAAAATACTGGTCGCTCCCTGAGTAACAGCAGTCGACCAACTCGCTCCATTTTCGGTGGGTTTGTATTGCCCCGTTTGATCGCGAAACTTGTAAACGGCTACGACGATTTGATCCTTTGGAGTGGGTAAACTTTTCAACTCAATAGTAGATTGAGTTTCTTCCCCCAAGCGGGCTGGACTAGACTGGATTGGCTGGTGAAGTAGGGTACCACAGGCAGCGATGGTGCAGAGCAATAGGCCTCCGAAAAAGAATTTCCAAAGGGTGTAAATTCGGTTCATAAGTCCGGAATGTTTTGGTCAAAATGCAATTTGTAAGTCTATGGATTCCTTGCGGATACCCAAAGGGAGGCTGAGGGTATTGATGGTGGCAATACGATTCGTCTGGTTATTAACCTGAGTCATTCTTAAAACAAGTACCTTGTTTTAGAATGAACTATTTCAACAATGGTGGGAGGAATTGTTAATTGAGCTTGCAATATACTTAAATTCGCGTTGTAATTCAAGTGCTAGCTCAAGGCGCTGTTGTTTGGGAGACACTAAAAAAAAGGAATAACAATTTCTGTACGTTCCCCCAGTGAGGTATCCAAAATGGTAATGGACAAACCATCGATGGTCGAACCTACTTCAATCTGAAAGTCGCCAACGGTGTACGTACCATCATTTAAACCTTCTTCGCCAAACTGATTGGTAATCAACTGCCGAGACAATTGACTGAGCAATTGCCGGTTGAGACTTTCTGTAAAATCATCTACTGTCGTTCGCTGATTCAAAGCGGAAGTGGTCTCGTCATCGCTCCTCAGTAAGTTTTGCGCATTTGCTCCACTCAGGAGCCATTGATAGTTGAAAGTCTCTCCACCAAAAGCTGGATTGACTGGTTTGTACACAAAGTCTTGAGAAAAAACTGTCGCAGGCAAGCCCATTAAAAGGGCAAAGGATAGAAAGATGAAAAATCGTTTTGGGTCCATGATATTGTAATTTTGGTTGTTGCAATAAAATTCGTGTTTGCCATAAAATCAGGGAGAGCTGTGATCGTTCAATACTTTTACTCAAAAGATGCCACTTCCATTTTGATCTCCCTCTTGCATTTGTTTTTTTAAGGCCTCATTATTTTGTAAATGTTGTCGAGTTGAACGGATGGCATAATTGACCTGTACTTCAAGATTGTCGAAACGTGGAGGTACAAAACGTTGGACCACTTCCTGATCATTCACCGAAATGGACACTCTTGCTCCTCTACCACGAGAGGGGAGTTCTTTGATCAGAATAGAGAAATTGGATGCTCCTACGGGGGCGATCCAACGGTGATAAAACAAGTCGTAGAAATCTCGTCCGATTTTCGAACGCGTTTCATCAATAATTAATCCATCAATTTCAAGATTGTCGCCAAAGGTTTTGACGATGGGTTTAGAGGGCGATGGGGGGGAGGTGCTTGGGGCTGTTTTTATTGGTTGAACTGGCTTGGGCTTTGTTCCTAATTGCTTTTGGGGTTTTTGTTGGAATACGGTTTTATTTGGAGCATTGCCATTCACAAGCGAGTCGGTCAAGATTAAATCGAGTTCGTCGTAGATGTTGAGTGTAATCTTATAAAAGCTACGGCTATTGGCGTAGAATTGAGTTTTGGCTAAGGTTTTGGTCTCATCGGGAAGGATGGAGAAAAAACCGCTTTGTTGGTTGGTGGCCGTGCCACTGCTTCCGGTACGCAACACCTGGAGGTCGTAATAGAGCTTTTGGCTCTGAGTCGTTCCATTAAAAAAGAGAGCCTGGATCTTGGCTTCTCCATCTTGGAGATCCAATTTGATCCAGGCTTTCATGGGATCACTATCTGCTTGAGCAATAGCGATAACTCGAAAGCAAATACAGAGGATCAATGGCCAGAGGCCAAGGATCATTTTTTTTAAGACCAATGTCTTTTTCAAGCTGGGTACCATACGAAATAAGATTCGTTGTTAGAAAAATGAGAGGTACGCCACAACAATGAATCGGGGGCTAATAATCAGATTGTTGAATTCTGAGGCGAAGCCCATTTCCTTCTTGTGTGATGTGATAACTTTTGTTGCTCACCCCTTCAAGAATTTGAATGATTTCATTGTTGTTACCCTTTTGTATCACTTCGATATCAAGGCGACTAGTGTTAACCAATTGCTGTATAATTGTATTTTCACTGCCTTGCTGTAAAACGGCGATATGATTGTGATTTCCGCCTTGGAGGGTAAGTTCGTAAAAGTTATGGCTTCCGTTTTGGATCAGAGCCAGTTGGTTTTCAAAACCTTCCTGACGAATGATCGCTAGGTTGTATTCTCCGGATTGTAACAAAGCGGCCAGGTTGATCCCATGTCGGCCAGTTTGTGTCTGTATCACTTCCGCTTCATTATCATTGCCCACCTGTACAAGATAAGATGCATTTCCCTGACCTGCAAGTTCTGCGCGGAGCAAAGCTGAAGGTTCGAGCAAATCATCTTCGGTGATGAGTTGGCTCCAGCCGTTTTGTGTCGAGCACAAAAGGAGGACCAAGCCCAAAGCAATTGGTATGAAATAATTTTTTTTCATAGGAAGTACTGGAGAAAACTAAAAAGTCAACAGGAGGATGAATTGTACCATCGATCCGAAGACCAATGGTACAAAACAAACACTCAAGGATTCTACAGTGGGTGTAGATGGGTTATGTTAGTTTTCCGTCTGCGTTACGTTTGCAGTGTTACGATTTCCCAATTGCTCGATGATGCTGTTGTTGGCTTGACCATTCTGAGCATTGATGGCTTCGTTTCTGTTTCCTGTTTGGATAATGGCACTAGCGTTTTCGCTTCCATCTTGAGTCAAGACGAGGTTGTTTCTGTTGCCAAACTGATCCAACAATACTTGGTTTTCCCCACCAGCGAAGTTGTTGTTGCCATTTTGGCTAACCGCAAGACTGTTTTGCTCTCCTTCCTGACGAGCAGCAATATTGTTAGACAAACCATTTTGAGTGATAACAGCAGAGCTGTTGTCTCCCAACTGATCCACAAAGATGTTGCTGTTTTCACCAGCTTGATCTTGAGTAGCGAGGTTGTTGTTACCTACTTGCTGAACAAAAATTGAGTTTTGACCCGCACCACTTTGCGTTTGGATGATTCTGTTGGCATCTCCTTCCTGGATCGCCACTGCAGAACTACTGCTGTTGTCGATTTCTTGACGAACTACGTTCTGATTTCCTTCTTGAGAGATCAAAGCAGTGTTGTTGGCCTCAGAGATCAAGCTCACACCAGAGTTAGAATCACCAACTTGTGCTAAGTTAACGGTATTGTTGCCACCAGCAGTTTGAACTTCTGCTACGTTGCCAGCACCATTTTGTCCAAGCTCAACTTGGTTTTGGCTACCCCCTTGGATGATGAGCGACTGGTTGACCGCTCCTCTTTGGGTAACATCCGCGTTGTTATCGTTGCCATCTTGTCTCAAATTACTAGTGTTGGTTTGCGCTGAAAGCATACCTACACACAAAATAAGTGCGAAGAATAAAATTGATTTTTTCATGAGTGTTTTAAAAATTTTTATGGTTAAAGATTTTAATACAAAGATTCGTTTTAGGTACAAAATAAACTTGTACATTAAAATCGGTCGTTGAGTAAAGTTTGGATTGGGACTGTGGTAAGGTGTAAAGAGTTAAATGCTCAGTGTGTGTAATGGTCTGGCATGAGTGCCTCAGAGATCATTTGGATTAGCTTGGACAAAAATATTGCTTTTAAAGCGATTATTATATACCGGAAAACCGCATTTTAATCTAGGTAAATTCCGTATCATACGGGATTCCCGTAGATCGGCTCCTTGCCTTTGACCATTTTTAGGTAGTATTTGACCAAGCCAATGGCATTTTTGACCTTCAATTTCTGAATTAAATTGCGTTTGTGGGTTTCTACGGTCCTTGGGCTGATAAATAATTTATCGGCAATTTCTTTATTGCTTAATTCTTCCGCTACAAATCGAAGGATTTCCAATTCCCGATTGGTGATCTTTTTCTCCAACCGTTTGGTGCGGTTGGGAGCTTTCCCAGAAAACTGAGCAAACAAAGTAGAAGAGATCTCTCTGGAAAAATAGCTATTGCCTTTTGCCAAGGTTTGGATGGCCATTTTTAACTCCTCCATGGTCTCGTTCTTGAGTAAATATCCGGCAGCACCAGCTTTTACCATACCCAAAACGCAGTGTTGCTCACTACTATGGCTCAAGGCTAGTATTTTGATTTCAGGGAAGGATTCACTGATTTGTTTGCTGGCGGCAATCCCGTCGAGTACCGGCAAGTGAATATCCATGAGGATCACTTGCGGATGGCAATGTTGTAATAAGGCCAATGCCTTTTCCCCATCTCCCGCCTCGCCAACAACTTCGAATACGTCGCTATTTTGCAAGACATGGACCAACCCCGTTCTGAACATGGGATGGTCATCTGCGATCAAAATGCGTATTTTGTCCATTTTGAATTAGGTTTCAACTTGTCTTTAGAGCGTAATTTTGACGTCACTGTTGGGTCTGAAAATCAAT
>JBCCSR010000194.1:0-7861 GCA_039199865.1 Bacteroidota bacterium | reverse complement strand
GGATCCATCTTTCAACAAAACTCTCCACAACACCTATACGAAGTTATTGTCATCGACGATCATTCTACCGATGCCACCCCCATGCTCTTTCGTTCCCTCCCTTTTCCTAATCTACGTTTACTTCCTTTAGTGGATTACACCCGTGAGGAAGATACGCGTTCGTTCAAAAAAAAGGCCATTGAAGTGGGGATTGGTCAAGCTCATGGGGATTTGATGGTCAGTACTGATGCCGACTGCTTGGTAGGACCCAATTGGCTGAGAGAATTGGCTGCTTTTTATCAGGAAAATAAGGTGAAATTTATTGCGGCACCAGTCAATTTTCACAGTGAGAATAGCCGCTTTGAACAATTTCAGTCTTTGGATTTTTTGGGCATGATGGGGGTGACGGGAGCGGGCATCCACCTTGGGTTTATGCATATGTGCAATGGAGCCAATTTGGCCTATGAGAAAACCGCTTTTCAAGCTATTGGTGGCTTTAGTGGCATTGATCATCTTGCTTCCGGAGACGATATGTTGCTCATGCAAAAGATGGCTCAACACTATCCAGGGCAATTGGGTTTTGTCAAAAGTAAAGAGGCAAGGACTTTGACCAGGGCTGAGCAAAAATTAGGTGCTTTTATTCGTCAACGTATCCGCTGGGCTTCCAAGTCGACTAGCTACCAGGAAATACAAGTGACTTTCATTTTGGCTATGGTATTTTTCTTTTGCTGTAGCATTCTTTTTACCCTGCTACTGCTTCCTTTTTGGGGGATGGCCATGGGCTATTTATTGGTTTTCCAGTTGCTGGTCAAAGGAATCATGGATTACCTATTCCTCAGTCGGATGTGTCAATTTTTTGGACGGCAAGATTTGATGCAAAGTTTTGCCAGCTCCTTTCTAATGCATATTGCTTATATCATTGGCATTGGAGTTTTGGCCAATCTGGTAAAGGAGTATCGCTGGAAAGGAAGAAAGGTTCGCTAGTCAGGTGGAATAAAAAAAGCCACACCAAACGAGGTTCAGTGTGGCTTCTTGCCTTATTTTTAAATCGACTAGACGTCCACGTTTGCGTATTTGGCATTGGCTTCGATAAAAGCTCTTCGCGGAGGAACTTCATCGCCCATCAACATGGAGAAGACTCGATCTGCTTCCACAGCATCTTCGATGGTGACTTGGCGTAAAATTCGAGCCGATGGATCCATGGTCGTTTCCCAAAGTTGATCCGCATTCATCTCCCCAAGGCCTTTGTAGCGCTGTGTTTTGACGGAAGTATCATTTTCTCCATTGGAATAAGCTTGTACCGCCTCATTGCGTTCGTCGTCGTTCCAGCAGTAACGGAATTGTTTTCCTTTTTTTACGAGATAGAGTGGAGGAGCTGCAATGTAGATGTACCCCTGCTCAATCAATGGCTTCATGTAGCGGAAGAAGAAGGTAAGGATGAGCGTAACAATGTGGCTACCATCGACATCGGCATCACACATGATGACAATTTTGTGGTAACGCAATTTATCGGTGTTGAGAATCCGCTCTCCTTCTTTTTCTTCGATGCTTACGCCGAGCGCTGTAAACATATTTTTGATCTCCTCATTTTCGTAAATCTTATGCTCAAGTGCTTTTTCCACATTCAAGATCTTACCGCGAAGTGGAAGGATGGCCTGAAAAACGCGATCTCGCCCTTGTTTGGCCGTACCACCCGCCGAGTCTCCCTCCACCAGGAAGATTTCGCACTTGCCGGGATCTTTGGAAGAACAATCAGATAATTTACCTGGAAGCCCTCCTCCGGTGAGTACATTTTTCCGCTGAACCATCTCGCGCGCCTTACGTGCCGCGTGTCGGGCAGTGGCAGCTAGGATAACTTTGTCAATAATCTTTTTGGCCAACTTTGGATTTTCTTCCAGATAGTGTCGAAGTACCTCTCCTACGGATCTGGAAACGATACCCGTTACTTCGGAATTACCGAGTTCTCCCTTGGTCTGTCCTTTAAATTGAGGTTCTGGAACTTTCACGGAAACCACTGCTGTGAGCCCTTCCCGAAAATCTTCACCAGAAATATTGAACTTCAACTTTTTGAATAGGCCATTGTCGTCACCGTATTGCTTGAACAAACGATTGATCGCCCGACGAAATCCAGCAACGTGCGTCCCTCCTTCTCTAGTGTTGATGTTATTGACGTAAGAATGAATATTCTCCGAATAAGAAGTGTTGTATTGCATGGCCACTTCTACTTCGACGTTGTCTTCTTTTCCAATGACGTGAATGGGCTTATCGATCAAAGGAGATTTGCTCTCATCGAGGTAGGCAACAAACTCTGCCAATCCACCCTCTGAGTAGAAATCTTCTTCTTTATATGGGGCACCTTCCGCACCCTTTTCCCGCTCATCGATCAACTTGAGATTTAAGCCTTTGTTTAGATAGGCAAGTTCTCGCATCCTAGAGGCTAGAATATCGTATTTGTAAACGAGTTCTTCGAAAATTTCGTTATCCGGCCTGAAGGTGATCGTCGTCCCATTGCTTGTTGAGGACCCCGTCACTTCGACCTCTGTTTGCGGTTTTCCTTGGGCATACTCTTGAACAAATATTTTTCCTTCTCGGTGTACCTCCGCTTTCAAATGAGCAGACAAAGCGTTCACACAAGAAACTCCCACACCGTGTAGACCACCCGAAACTTTGTAGGTGTCTTTGTCGAATTTACCCCCAGCGTGAAGGACCGTCATGACCACCTCCAAAGCTGATTTTTTCAACTTTTTGTGCATACCTGTTGGAATTCCCCGACCGTTGTCCTTTACGGTGATAGAATTGTCAGAATGAATGATGGTCGTAATGTGGGTTGCGTGTCCAGCTAAATGCTCGTCGATAGAGTTGTCCACCACCTCCCAGACTAAGTGATGTAAGCCTTTTGTATCCGTACTTCCAATGTACATTCCAGGTCTTTTACGGACCGCTTCGAGTCCCTCTAGTGCCTGAATATTACTGGCACTATACTCTCCTGACTTTGGAGCCGATTCTTTATTTTCTTCCATTTCTTTCATGGCTGCAAAGATACAAAAAATCATTGTATATTTAAAGGCTTTCGAGCAATTGGATGAGGAAAAATGTTCGCAAAAAAGTGATAGAAAATCCGTGCTTTTGATCTTAGAATAGTTGAGCTAATCCACTATTTTTCCCAATTTTATTGTTATATTTGTCGTCCTTTTGAAAAGGCCACTGGAATCCATATGACGGATCATACATTTAGTCAAAATTTGGACCAGGACCAATCAAGAAGTCCGCAAACAACCAGTCTCTATGTTGAAAGCTGTTATCGTTGACGATGAAACGCTTAGCCGTCAGTCTTTGGAGAAACTGATCCAAGACTTTTGTCCGGAGGTAGAGGTGTTGGCGTCAGTCGGAGAAATTTTATCTGCGGTAAAAGCAATCAATACCCACCAGCCTGATCTCGTTTTCTTAGACATCGAACTGCCCAATTATTCTGGGTTTGAGTTGATCAAAGCCTTTGATGAAATCACTTTTGATATTGTTTTTACAACGGGATATGAGCATTATGCCGTCAAGGCCTTTAAAGTTTCGGCTGCGGGTTATTTGCTTAAGCCCGTAGATGTGGACGAGCTTTCCGAGGTGGTCAATCGGATCAAAAATCGTCGGAGCGCACGTCGAGAATTGACCTCCGATACCAATGGGGCATTGCATCCAGGCAAACCCTTTCGCGTGGTCTTACCGGCTCAAGATGGCTTGATTTATCTCAACTTAGACGAGGTCATTTATTTACAAGCCGATGGCCGTTATACCCATATTTACCTGCTCGACGGTAGTCATTCGATTACCACTAAAAATTTGCGCGATTGTCTGAGCATTATTGGTCTACCCTCTTTTTTACGGATTCACCGTTCTTTCATCATCAATCTGATTCATCTCAAGCGTTACGCGCGGGGAAGGGATAGTTTTGTATTGATGGAGAAGGATATTCGAATTGATGTGGGGAAAAATTACAAGGAGGATTTGGCAAAGATTGTCTCTTTTTTTATCAAATAAATGGACGGAAAGCGGAAAACATCTTTTGAGGAACGCTTTCCATTTTCCGCCGCATACTCACCATCACTTAATCATTACTGTTTTGCTAATGTGCCCCGAGTCATCACTGGCTTTGATGTAATAAGCACCAGGAGTGAGGCCTTCCGTTGAGAGCTCAATCATTGGACCTTCGATTTTTCTCTGGGTCACTAACTTTCCATTGTAGTGAATGAGTTGAAGGGTATGACCAATGAAGCGCTCGGAAATGGCGATGGTCAAATTTTCGTTTTGTTGGACGGGATTGGGATAGATATTGACAAATGCTTTGGACGATTCTGGATCTTCAGTTGAAGTGGTCATGAAGTCTAAATTGCGATATTCGATGATGCGATTGGGGCCGGTACTGGGGTACCAAGCACCATTGGTGGCAAAATATACTGCCCCGTTATGTGGGTTGACACAAAGATCTCTGATTCGTCCGAAACTGGTGAAATATTGATCTTCACCCACTACTTCAGTTCCATCACTATTGAAATGTAGCACCGATACTCTGGGGTCTTGTACAAAACCTCCCAACACTGCCATGAGCATACTGCCTTGCCATTCGGGAATGGCGGGATGATCGTAAAACTCCAAGCCGTTGACCGCCACACAAGGGGTCCATTCCCGCAAAGGCTCTCTCACATTAAATGCATTGCAAAAATTGATTTCCGAAGAAGTGTTGCAAGCTCCTTGAACGGTTGGCCAGCCATAATTGCGATCCACTTCAATCAAGTTGAATTCATCAGAAGATTGCGCACCGTGTTCGGAAGAATACAATTGACCATTTGGGCCATAGGTTAGTCCCTGGGCATTGCGATGTCCATAAGAGAAAATATAGCTATCGGGATCAGGATTGTCAGTGGGAATGCTACCATCTAAATTGATACGCAACAATTTCCCATTGAGGCTATTCATGTTTTGCGATAAGTTGCCACTTCCCACATCACCAGTCGTCATCAGAATTTTTTGATCATTACTGATCAGCAATCTCGAACCATTGTGAATCCCACCTCCATCGATTCCATCCAGGAGAATGGTAGGATTGTTTAGGGTATTTCCATCCCAAGAATAGCTGACCAGGCGTTCTTGCGTATTGAAGCCGCCAACAAGATAATTGTAGACAAGGTAAACTAGTGGCGTATTGGTGAAATCAGGATGCAAGGCCATGCCTAGCAAGCCGGGTTCCGCACCACTGTCCACTAAGTTTTGAATATTGAGTACCGTTGTTACATTGCCATTTTCGGGATCAATGCGGAGTACTTGGCCTCGCTTTTCGGTTACCCAAATGTGATCGTCTGGTCCCCAGAGTATTTCCCAAGGGACTTGTATGCCAACGGCTACTTCGCGTTCGGTAAGGGTAGTGTTGTCGAGGCTGATGGTTGTTTGGGCTTGACTCCAATTGCTGAGGAACAAAGCAAGAAGAAAAAGAAAAATGGGAGAGGTTCGTTGAGTCAGTCGCATATTGTTGATTTTTGCACAAGTCCGAAGAAATAGATATTAGTGAATGATGATTTTTTTGATCAAAGATTGTTGTTGAACTCGAAATTGCAGGTAGTAAATACCTGGTGGAAATTGCTCCACTTCGAGGGCCATCTGATTTAATCCCGTAGATAAATAATGTTGTTGTGCTAAAATTGACTGGCCATAACAATTGATTAGCTGAAGGAATAATTGCTGGCTTGCATTCGCTTCAATGCGGAGCTCCAACTGATCTTTAACGGGGTTGGGATAACTTTGAATGGATGAAATACTTGCTAAGTCAGTGGCACTAGTGGTCGAAAGATCGATTGCAAGGCGTTCTGAACTACAGAGCAGTTCCTCATTGGGATAAGCCTCTTCTGCCGCGACGTAGAGGAGCGTTGGATCACTAGTCGTTTCGTAATGAAACACATTTCCGATTCCAATCAAATTCCCTCCCTCAGGCGCATCGTACCAAACGGCATTTTGGGCATCCACCGTGATCATGGCCGTATCACCATTCCCCCCCAAGTATTCAATATCAATGAGTGTGGGAATGGGGAGGGCTGGTTTTTGATCGATGAAGAGTGTAGGGGAAACTCCGCTACAATTGTTTCCATCACTAATGGTCAAACGGTAGAGCCCAGGAGCTTGAATCTCAATGTTTTGACTTACCTCCTGAGTTGACCAAAGATAGTCGAAACCCTGCGGTCCACTCAAAGACAGATCGATGAGCTCATCTGCACAGAATGAACTTTTTTCGATCGGTGCAAACTCAAAAGAAGGAGCAATACAAGTACCTTCGATAAAAGTTAGATATTGCTGGGGAGCCAAATTTTCGTATTTGTCGACTATCCCCGAAGGCCAACGAATGATCAGAGAGTCGACATTGGTGGATTGGTTCAAACCGAAATGAGCGTTCAAGCTATTGGAAATACCATAACCCTCACCAGAACGAATTTCTCTAATTTGAACGCCCCACTCGCCATAAATTTCTACCCGTGAACCAATGCCTTGGAGATTACTCACAACACCTTGTAGGTGGACTCCAAGAAAGTGATTTTCGTTGCCAGCATTCAACCAGAGTACATCATCGATGTCTGAAGGCTCTTTGTAAATGTGTGCGTAGGAACCGTAGATGTCAAGAAAACCATCGTGATTCAAATCGCCAATGGCAAAGGATTCTAAATCATTCTCGTCGAAGATCGCATCACTGAGGTCTGTAAAAGTGCCATCTCCATTGTTGTGATAAAAAAGGTGTCGTTGTCCCGCAATTAATAAATCGACATATCCATCATTATCGAAGTCGCGTAAGGCCGTTTGCATGGCTTTTAAATTGACATTGATTCCTGAAGTTGCGGTGATGTCAGTAAAATAACCATTGCCATCATTAGAAAACAATTGACTGGCTTCTCCATGATTGATAACGAAGCAATCGAGATCTCCGTCATTGTCAATATCCTGAAAATCTGCGGTTAAACTTTGGCGGCCGTTTTTTAAGCCATAAGTCTCGGCCATTTCCGTATACTGTCCATTACCATCGTTGACAAATAGTGTATTAATACGTCTAGGATCTGTTGGATCGATGATACCGCTTCTGCACTTGGAGAGGTGTAAGTCGAGATCTCCATCATTGTCAAAATCTGTCCAGATACTTGCATAATTGCCCGAATTGTCCGATTGGGGAGTGGTACTCATGTCGATCCAATCGTCAGCCGCAAAAAACTGGCCATTGCCATCATTTCCCCAAATTCTGCTTTCCTGTTGATCATCACAGGCAAAGATGTCGAGGTGTCCATCCATATTGATGTCTACAAAATTGACCCCTTGAGACAAGAAAGCAGATCCTTCCAAATCAATAAAAGTATAATCATTTTCCGTTGAGATCAATAGCCCTGCTCCGTCTTGCCTTCCTCCAACAATATCCGCTTTTCCATCATGATTAACATCTGCCACGCAAACGCTCCACAGGCTCTCTTCATCCCCATCAAGTGCTCCTTTGGCCTGACTGGAGAAAGGAGTTGCCCCTTGAACTTGATACTCAAAGAATAGCATAAATCCATCATCTAAATGAACAATATCGTCTCTTCCGTCATTATTAACGTCAGCAACACCTACTGCCAAGCCAGAATGAAAATCAGTTTGGTTGAGGCTATTATTGCTGTTAACAAAGCTGATTTGTGCTTGCACAGAGAATGAAAAAGCGAAACAAAAGACAATGAATGTCGCGCAAAATATGGACTTTCCTATTTTTAACATATTCATTAATTTGGATAAAATAGACGAATCATTTGTCAAGACTTGAAAGATTGCATTTAAAGATGTAATTTCCAATTTATAAATAAAACAAAAGAAGGGCAAATATCACCATTAT
>JBCCSR010000193.1:0-7866 GCA_039199865.1 Bacteroidota bacterium | reverse complement strand
TTTCATTTCAAATCGCTCAACCAAGCCATCGAGCCCTTAGGGCTGGTGATCGATCCCGAATTTGGCGTCAACTATGTGATGATTAAAACCCGAAATGGCCGTATGGCATCGACCATGGAACTCCTACAAAGGACTTGGAAGGAAATCAGTCCCAAATCTGTTTTTGAAGCCTCCTTCCTTGACGAAAATGTCAATCGCCAATACAAATCCGAAGCGACCTTGAGTAAGATTGTTTTTGGCGCTTCCCTATTGACCATCCTGTTGAGTTGTATGGGACTGTTCGCCATTGCCCTGCTGACCATTGTCCAAAGAACCAAAGAAATTGGCATTCGCAAAGTTTTGGGAGCTTCCATTACTCAGATCGTCACTTTGATTTCCAAAGACTTTATTGCCATGGTTATGGTGGCTTGCTTCATTGCCATCCCTTTTGCCTGGTATGGCGTCAATCAATGGTTACAAGACTTCCACTATCGCGTTGAGTTGTCTTGGTGGAATTTTGCCCTAGCCGGGGTCATTGCTTGTATTATTGCCTTTTTGACCGTCAGCATCCACTCTTTACGTGCAGCGATGGCCAATCCTTCAAAAGCCCTAAAATCCGAATAAAATAAGGAACAGATCATGATGACTTACTTCAAAATAGCCTGGCGAAATTTCAAGCGATACAAGCTGCTTTCCGGACTCAATATATTTGGCTTGGCCATTGGAATGGCGGCTTGTCTGATCATTTTGCAGTACGTCAGTCATGAACTAAGTTTTGATCAATTTTACGGACATGCAGATAAAATCTATCGTGTCAACACCTTGTGGAAAAACCCAGAAAACCAAGCCCGCTATGCGACCAGTCCCCCTCCCCTCGCCGATGCCATTCGTCGCGATATTCCCGAAGTGGAGGCCGTATGTCGAGTATACAAATGGAGCGATTTCACTATGCGCCCAGATCACGATCACGAGCGCATTTTTCGTGAAAATAACGTCTATGCTGTCGATGCTGATTTTTTCAAAGTATTTGATTACGGACTGCTGCGAGGAGATCGAGAAAGCCTGTTGACCCAGCCCGCTTCCATCGTTCTTCCCAAAAGTGCAGCCATTAAATATTTTGGTCAAACCGCCTTCGACAATCAGCAAATTGTGGGCAGAAAAATTAAGGGTGGAAAAGACGCAGGGACGCCTTGGTTGGTTACCGGAGTAATGGAAGACCAACCACAGAACGCCCATTTCCAATTTGAATTTTTGATCTCCTCTTCCTCTTATCCCGATGACTTGCATCGATCAGACAATTGGTCCTGGCCATTCATGCACACTTACCTTCGGCTCCAAGATGCCGTTGGCGATCCGGAGGTAGTACAGGATAAACTAAAGCAGATTGTCAAGCAATATGCACTTCCCTTTTTGAATGTCGATGCAGCCAACTACAAAAGCCGAGGCAATGAATTGGCTTATCCGCTCCAAGCCTTAACCGACATTCATCTGACCAGCAACTATTTGCGAGAAATGCGGCCCAATGGCAATCGGAATTACGTGCAAATTTTTATCGTCGTTGCCATTTTTATTTTGCTGATTGCCTCCATCAATTACATCAACCTCTTTACGGCGCAGTCCTCCCGAAGAGCAAAAGAAGTGGGCATCAAAAAAGTAATTGGTGCTAGCAAAAATCAACTGATCCAACAATTTTTAGCCGAGTCGTTTATTGCCTGTTCTATTGCGACGATATTGGCCCTGGCCTTGGTCGAATTTTTTCGCAATGCCACTCATTTGTTTTTATCCGGTCATTTATCGGTTCCATTCATCGATTTTGGAGAATTGCTTTTTTGGGCATTGCTCTTGTTGATTGTGATTGCACTATTGGCAGGAAGCTATCCCGCTTTTTATATGACTCGCCAAACCTCGATAGATGCCTTGACAGGGAAAACGCGTTTGGGACTAAAACATGCTGGTCTGCGCAATAGTCTGATCACTTTCCAATTTGTCATTTCCATTGGTTTAATTGCATCCACCGTAATTGTCAACCAACAAGTCGATTTATTCCACAACAAAGCCTTAGGTTTTCAAAAAGAAAATGTATTGGTGATCGAAAACGATCGAGAAATTGAGGAACAAGCAAAGGCCTTTAAAACGACCTTACTTCAACATCCCCAAATCAAAAAAGTCAGTTTTTCCAATGGACTCCCTGGTTTGTCTGCCTACAAAATGCGCGAATTCAACCTGGAAGGCCATTCCATCAAAAAGGGGATGAACTGGTATCAAATGGATGTGGATCATCTAGCCACGCTCAATATGGAGTTGGCTAGCGGACGAATGTTTTCGCCAGATTTACCTAGCGATTCCTCGGGGATTTTACTCAATGAAGCCGCTGCAAAACTATTGGCACTCGATCAACCCATTGGTCAATATCTGATCAAAAACGAAGGTGCAGAGGATGAAGAGCGCTTGCAAATTCTTGGGGTGATCAAAGATTTTCATTTTGAATCTTTACATCATGCCGTTAAGCCACTCGCCATTCAATTTTTTAAAGGATTCGTATTCAAAGATTACATCAGCGTTCGAATTGGAGGTCAAGACCTGGCCTCTACCATCGCTCACGTAGCAACGAGTTGGAAAAGTTTTGAGCCAGAGATTCCATTGCGTTACAGTTTTTTAGATAAAGATTACGAAGCCCTATTTCAATCAGAAATCCAATTGGTCTCAGTTTTTGCTTTGTTCTCTGGCTTGGCCATCATCATTGCTTGTTTGGGTTTGTTCGGATTGGCTGCTTTTATCACCGAACAGAGAACCAAAGAAATTGGTATTCGAAAAGTACTAGGTGCATCTGCTTACCAGATCGTCTCTTTACTGTCTCGTGAATTTTTAAAGTTGGTGATGGTTGCTGCCCTTATTGCCAGTCCCTTGGTCTGGTATCTCATGAATCAATGGTTACAAAATTTTCATTATCGCATCTCTATTCTCTGGTGGATCTTTGCATTGGCCACCGGATTGGCCCTGCTCATTGCTTGTCTGACCATAAGTTATCAATCCTTGAGAGCTGCTTATTCCAATCCAATCCATGCTTTGAGAAACGAATAAAAGCGGTGATTTTTTTTTGCACCGAAATAAAGCGAGCCAAATGACGACCATCTAGCACCAAACAAAATGACAATAGCTGTCAAAATTATTATTAAAGCGATGGCAATAATGTGGGTCAGCATGAATTCATTAAATTGAGTTATTACAAAATAAAATAATAACGATCAACATGAAGTATACCAACCATTTGAACTACGGTACTTTTTTATTCGTGCTATTGCTCTCCCTTTCCGCTTGTCAAACAAGGGTAGAAAAACCCGCGCAAGACATTCATCCCTCTGGTGCAGCCTACCAGCTCGACCATTGGACCCACATGCGTACTTATCCGGATGGACAACTGCACCGTAAGGAATACGAACTGGCTTATGAACAAAAGAAGTTGGAAGCGCAACTTCGAGGAAATAACGAAACGACCTTTGAAGCACTAGGGCCCAAGAATATCGGTGGACGAACCTTATGCATCGCTTTTCACCCCAGCAATCCAGGCATCATCTACGTGGGCTCCGCTTCGGGAGGACTCTGGAAATCCACAACGGCGGGAATTGGCGTCGAAGCCTGGGAAAGAGTGGAAATCGGCTTTCCCGTTCTGGGCGTTGGCGCCATTGCCATCCAACCCGACAATCCAGACGTCATGTACATTGGTACCGGCGAAGTCTACAATTTCTCTGATGCTTCTATCGGAAACATCAACCGAATCACTCGCGGAACCTACGGCATTGGTATTTTAAAAACAGAAGATGGAGGAATCACCTGGACCAAATCACTGGATTGGGAAATCGATGATTTTACGGGCGTACAAGATTTGATCATTCATCCCGACCATCCAGAAACCATTTTTGCCGCTACCACAGAAGGACTCTACCGATCTGAAAATGCCGGACAAAGCTGGGACGTCTTGAACAATGGTATCGAAATGGCCGTAGACGTTGAACTGAATCCCGACAATGCTGACTTGGTCTACGCAAGCTATGGAAACATCAATAGCCCCACCTCCGGAATTTACCGTTCTTCCGATAGTGGTGCTACTTTCACCAAACTCACTTCGGGACTCCCCAGCGAATGGGAAGGAAAAACACTTTTGGGCATCAGCCCCTCCTCCCCCAATATCATTTATGCCTCGATCGCCGAGCCTTTCAACAGTATCGGATTGTTTCAAACTACCGACGGTGGTGACAATTGGTCATTGATCAGCAACGAAGATGTAGCCAGATGGCAAGGCTGGTATTCACACGATGTTGCCGTCAACCCCAATAATCCAGATAATTTCATTTACGTTGGGATTGATGCTTGGCGATCCATCAATGGAGGGAACAGCATTGACCGCATGACAGAATGGTTTTTATGGGAATTTGGACAAGTTCCAGTAGGTGGCCCCGAAGGTCCTCCCAATTATGTCCATGCCGACATTCACCAAGTCAAGTACCATCCTTTGATCAATAACTTAGTGTATGTCGTTGGCGATGGTGGTATCTTTGCTTCCGCTAATTCAGGGCTTGATTGGGCAGGACGAAATGGCGGCTATCAAACCCAGCAATTTTACGCCAACTTCTCTAACTCCAGTACTGACTCTCTGATTGCCATTGGTGGGATGCAAGACAACTCTACGGCCATCTACATTGGTGATGATGCCTGGGTAAGGGTATTGGGAGGAGATGGAATGTGTACGGCCATTAGTCAAACCAATGACAATGTGCTCTATGGTTCTTCCCAATTTTTGGGCTTACAAGTGTCCTTTGATCAGGGAAACAGCTGGGAGTTTATTGCGCCTTTCAATGAAGATGCTCCGCTGTTTAACGCTCCCTTTGAATTGGCACCTTCCAACCAAGGGAGATTGTATGCAGGATCAAAACTGTTCCATCGATCGAACAATGGTGGATTCACCTGGACGGACAACAACATTCCGGGAAATAATGCCATCCTGAATATTGCCGTTTCTCCGATCGATGATGACAAAGTATACATCAGTACGGCCGACTTCCAGCTCTCCGCTCCTCCTACCATTTTAAAGACCACCGATGCCGGACAAAGCTGGACTCCAATTCTAGGACTTCCAGATAGAAATGCCGCGGATATTGCCATACATCCACTCGACGATGAGATGGTCTATATCGTCTTTTCTGGCTTTAATACCGAGCACGTTTTCAAATCAGAAGATGGAGGCAGTACTTGGATTGCAATCGACAATGGTTTGCCCAATGTACCGACCAACTCCATTGTTATTGATCCACTTTATCCCGATCATCTCTACGTTGGAAACGATTTGGGGGTTTATTATTCGATTGATGGAGGCAACACTTGGGCCAGTTTTTCCAATGGTTTGCCCTCTGCTATTTTGGCCATGCACCTCAGTATTTCTCCTTCCAATCGAAAACTTCGAGTTGCTTCTCACGGAAGTGGCGTTTACGAAGGAGAATTGTTAGAGCCTTCCTCGGTAAGTACAGAAACGCCACAACTTGCGGATTTGCTGCAAGTCAAACTGTTTCCCAATCCAGTCGAGGATCAACTGACCGTTCAATTTGACTTAGCGGAGCGCAAAGCAGTGAGGCTTCAACTATTCAGCTCTAATGGCCAACGCATTCGTACTCTTGACCAAGGGATGAGGAGCGAAGGCGAGCATCAACTCAATTATTCCGTTGCAGATTTGGCGGGAGGAGTCTACTACCTCTCTCTGGTCATCGATGGAAAGGAGGTCAGTAGCAAAGTTTTTATCAAAGATGGAAATTGACCTTCCCTTAACAACCAGGTAAAACAAATGGAGTACGGCATTCGCCGGCTCCATTGAATGTAAAACACAAGAAAATGTATCAACTGAAAATTATTTTACGGTCGCTCTTGAAGCAAAAAACCAGTACCTTCATTCATGTTTTTGGTTTGGCTTTGGGCCTCTCCTGTTGTTTTTTCATCTACCTCTTTATCTATCACGAGTGTAGTTTTGACAGCTATCATCCCCACCCCGATCGGACCTACCGAGTCAATTGGATAACGGGTACTCCAAGCGATTTAGATCGCTCGGCTAGTGTACCCAATCCAGTGGCGGAAGCCCTGCGGCTAGACGTTCCTGATTTCGAAAAAGTGGCCAGAGTATACATGAAGAGAGAAAAGGTCTTTCGACTGAAAAATAAAGAGCAATTCAAACTCAATAACATTGCTTTTGCCGAACCTGAATTACTCGACCTATTTACCTACACTACACTGCGAGGAAATTTAGCAAAGACCTTGAGTCAACCTGGCCAAGTGGCCATCAGCGAAAGCGTTGCACTACAATTGTTTGGTGATGAAAATCCCATTGGGAAAATCATCCAGTATGGCAACACCTTGGATTTAGAAGTCAGTTGTCTGATTAAAAATCCTCGAACCAATACGCATTTGCCCGCCCAGGTGCTGATTTCCTATCAGAGTCTTACGGAAGAAGCCATGGGAGGAATGCCCGTTGACAGTTGGACCTTTTCTTTTGGATCAGAAACCTTTGTTTTGCTCTCGGAAGGAAACACCCCAGAAAATTTTACTACGCAGTTGGATGCCTTTTCTGAAAAGTACATGCGCAAGGCTTTTGCGGAAGATGGAGAAACCTCCGACCTTTCCCTACAAGCCCTCCAACAGATTCATTTTGATACTCGATATCCTAGTGGCTCTCCAGTCGCTCCCGTACGCCCCATTTATCTTTGGATTTTTGCGTGCATTGGATTTTTTGTATTGGCGATTGCTACTTTCAACTTCATCAACCTCTCCACCGCACAGGCTACACGACGTGCGAATGAAATTGGGGTTCGAAAAGTTTTAGGGGCCGGGCGAAAGCACCTCATCGTACAATTTCTCGGTGAGTCCTTGCTCATCAGCGCCTTGGCAGGCATCCTGGCCATTGCGATCACTCAACTATTTTTACCTACCGTCAATACTTTGCTACAGCAACAGATTGCCACTCAGCTATTTTACGATCCCATCACTTGGTCTTTCTTTGTCGGTCTGATTCTGATAGTCGGTTTTTTGTCGGGAATCTATCCTGCCATTGGCTTGAGCCGTTTTCAACCCTCCAGAGTGTTGAAGTCCAAAAACAGCACTGGGAATCGTCGGTCTTTGTTGTTGCGTAGAAGTTTGGTAGTCGCTCAATTTACCATTACCCTCGTTTTGCTAATCGGAACGCTGGTCATCTCTCAGCAAGTCAATTATCTAAAAAATAAAGATTTAGGATTCAATCAGGAAGCCAAATTGCTGGTTGAACTGCCAGAGCAAGACAAGCACGATTTGCTTCGACAAGATTGGATGCAAGATCCAGCAATCGAAAAAATTTCTTTTGCACTGGGTGCCCCCACCTCCAGATCGGGATTTGTTACTGTCCTCCAACCTAAGGGGAAAACCGATGCGGACAAAGTGCGCATTAATGCCAAAGCAGTTGATCGGCAGTACCTCGACACTTACGAATTGGAGCTCGTTGCCGGACGCTGGATGAATGAAGACGAAGAACTGCGTACACGTGTAGAGTTACCCAAAGAAGAACGAAGATATAAGTTTGTGGTCAACGAAGCACTGGTGCGCAAAATGGGTTATGCTCATCCGGATGAAATACTGGGCAAGGAATTCCAGATTGGCATCAACCAAATTGAAACGGAAGTCATTGGCGTAGTGAAAGATTTTAATGTCAATTCTCTACGTCGAGCCATCATGCCCACGGTAATGCTCAATATCCCACAATATTATTACGCCGCTGGCTTAAAAGTCGATACCCGCAATCTGTCGGAAACCATCAGCCACGTAGAAGCCGTTTGGAGCAAATATTTCCCCGATGATTATTTCGAGTATACGTTTTTG
>JBCCSR010000192.1:0-7911 GCA_039199865.1 Bacteroidota bacterium | reverse complement strand
TACCCATACAGATACCATTCGTAAAATTTTTCTCAATGGAGATCTTGAGCTTACTTTCACGGATGATGCCACCAATCCGCTCCTTTGGACGGGCAGTTGGTTGACTACGGATGAAGACTTTGTCTCTGGACCGACCAGTTATACCGATTCTCCTTACAGTGATTATTCAAGTAATGTAGCCTCCACTTTCGATTTGCAGGAACAAATTGATTTGGAAAATGCAGAAATAGCGCTCCTGACCTTTCAGGCAAAATGGGATATTGAAGCCAATTATGATTATGCCATGGTAATGGCTTCCACCGACAATGTCAATTTCTTTCCACTTTGTGGGCAGTACACCAAACCGGGTAGCAATTTTCAAATTGACGATGCTCCGCTCTATGATGGTAGCCAACTAGAATGGGTTGCAGAAACGGTTGATTTGGCCGATTATATTGGTGAAAAAATATGGATTCGCTTTGGGATGTTTTCCGATGGATTTGTGCAAGGCGATGGTTTTTATGTAGATGACATTGAAATAGAAGTGTTCAACGGAGTAAGTACATCGACCACGGAAGAGGAGCGCATTGTCAATCGATTGACTACCTTTCCCAATCCATTTGGGGAACAGCTTTATGTCAATTTAAATCTCAATCAAGCACTTATCAACGTAGAACTAAGATTGGTCAATGCACTTGGACAATTGGTCCTCCAACAAGATCACGCCGAGTTGGCTGCTGGCCAGCACCAAATGATTTTTGATCAACAGGTAGAAGAAGGGTTTTATTTCTTGCAGTTGTATGCCGATGAGGTAGAACTAGGTAGCAGCAAAGTAGTGAAATTGAAGTAGGGGAGTCGCAGTGTAGCCACTGCTGATCATTTAGAGCGGATTATCCAGCATCAATCGTCGCAAAGGAGCTGTTAAATACCTTGCGCAATGTTCAACACCTAGCAACTGCTCCATTTGATCCAATCCAATGAAGGATTTCCCTAATTGATACCGTCCCTCTATTGTTGTTTGACAAAAGTTTCGCTCCAAGTTTGTTCACCCTGTTGAAGTACCAATTGATATACCCCATTTTCTAGTTGTCCCAGATCAATGGTCAAGTCATTACTTCCCCGGGAGACGCTCTCGCGCCAGCTTCGCATCAGTTGTCCTTGTGCATTGTAGACGGTAAGTTCAATGTTTGATGTTTCCTCACTTCGGAAAATCAAATGCCCCTTTTGAATCAATGGATTGGGTTGGATTTGTAGACTTTGGTTTTTGGCATCTAGTCGAACCAGTTCAACCTCCGAGTAGTCAAATTGCCCATCCAAGTCCACCATTTTCAAACGGTAATACAAATCTTGATTGAAGGGAACCTGTTTGTCTTGGGTCCAATAGTTTTGTTCCAAACCCTCAGTACCTTTGGCCTTGATCAGATCGACTTGCTGAAAGTTCCGTCCATCTAAAGACCGCTCAACTTCAAAATGACTAAAATTTTCTTCCGCAAGAGTCAACCAATGTAGATCGACTACATTTTGTTGCGCATTGGCGCTAAACTTGAGTAAGTCGACGGGTAGTGCGCTTGCCGTCACCCAGACCGAATAGGAGCGGGGAGGGAGTTCGATATAAATTTGGTTACTGGCACTGACGACTGCAAGTGGGAAATTGGAATTGCCCAGATAATCAGAGATCTCTTGCCCAACACTCAGATTACCCATGTTGAGCTCATGGTCAACTTGTAGGGTCGCATTCGAAAAATTAATGGCCACGATGATTTCTTCACCACTAACGCCTCCAGAAATTTGGTAGATTAAACTCGAACTGGCATCCGCACCGTTGCCTGCACTAATGTAATTACTGGCGTAAGGCGTACTAAAACGATTGAGATAATCAATGCTGGGCGCACCCGTAATGTGGAGTTTGTGCAATTCAATCAATTCATTGATTGGCGTTTTCAAATTGACAGTGGGCGCATTGGGGATTGTACTACCAAAATAGTCGGAATAAAAAACACATGGCAAGCCGATCTGATTGTTGGTCAGCAAGTAAGCATAGCCCAACATCGGATCGCTTTGTACGGGTTGACCCCCATCTCTAAAATCGTGATTGTTGAGAAAAGTGACAACATTGAAGCCACTACCTCCTGCACCATTAACAACGCCAGAGTTGAACACGTTCCGAGTGTCGTAAGCTCCATTGTCACAGGCTTCTTTCAGGGCACTCCGCATGGAAAAATCAAATACCCGAACATCAATATTGGTCTGACTCATATTGCTGTATACCTCATCTACCCAGCCTTTGAGCGTACCTGGATTAAAGTCGAAGAACTCTCCAACGACCATATCCGAGCTCAAGCCCTGTCCATCCATGTGATCCATTAATGCACCAAGAAAAGCGGGGTTGAAATGCTTGACCGCATCCATCCGTAAACCTTCAATGCCGACGTCATTGAACAACCAACTCGTCCAGTCAAAAAGTTTGTTTTGAGTGTCTACTACATCTTGATCATAGTCGTAAAAAAACCAAAGCCAATCCCAATCTCCACTGAGGAAAGTACTTGCGGTGTTGCCACTATTGGGTCGGAAATTTTCAAAATTCATAGCGCCTTGTCCGCTGGGCATATTGGTAAAGTCGGTGTAGGTCTGGTAATCAAGATCGCCGACAATATCTCCGGCAGAACCGACATCGGGAGCATGCCAAATGCCATAAATGCGATGGTCTGAATAATCGCCATTCGGATTGGTGAGATAGATAAACAAACTATCTCCAGATGGATTAAAATCTCCGGTGTTGAGCTCAAGGTGAAATTCATCTACGGTACAGCCACTGGCATCGATGTTGGCACTGAAGTTTCTGCCCAGAGTGATGTCGTTAAAGCCCTGTCCACAATCCCCACCACCATTGGGTTCTGCTTCACTAGCATCGGACAAACCCTGCCAACCCACCGCGCTGGTTTCCACATAAATTTTGTAGGCCTTGTTGTGAAATTGACTGCTGCCACTTTTGGAGCTCACTTTGAAATAGTAATCTCCTTCCGCGCCAGCGGTAAGGGGAAGAACACAGCGCCAACGGTCAGAAGGAAAGGGATTTTTTGAGGCGTTGTAATGGGTAGTAATGTAATCTTCAACTGCTTGATTGGTCTCCGGATCCCCACCATCCCGATGATTGTAAACCACGTCCGCTACCGCTTTCACTCCATTTGAATTCAAGGCAGCAATTAGATCATCCACATCTGTTCGAGTACCAAATCCGGTGGGTCCCAAGCCATATTCTCCGAGGTCATACAAATCTTGGGGATCGTAACCGTTGCTATTGCTTCCGAAACTTGCCCTTGACAAGGGGGGCAACCAAAGGTAAGTAAAACAAGCATTACCCAATTCTGCTGCTCGCGCGTTCAAGGTATCTGCCCAATTGTGGCCACTGGCCGTTTTGGGATAATCCCAATACCAACCTTGCATCATAAAATCTTGTGACCAGCTACTGGTGAAGGGCACAAACAGGAGGACGAACCAAAAAAATAGGCGAAAGCAGAAGGAATGAACTTGGAATGTGGAGGGCTTCATTTTAAAGGGTTTTCAACAATCAATTTTGCGGCTACAGAAAATCAGGAGATGTGCGATAGCCTAGTTGGACTAAAGTACCTTTTTTCAGTTAAAACACAAAGGAAAATCAATGGACTCCCCACTTGTAATAGACATGTAATAGGTCAAACCGACAAATCTTAAAATTGGTGAGTTTCAAAATAGCGATGAATTTGCCCCGTTAGTTAAGGTGTATGAAAGCAAAACCAAACCTTTTAATGATGAGAAATATTTTGCTATTTATTTTTTGTGGTACCCTATGGTCAACTGGATTTTCACAGGAATCTCCTGATTACAAAAAAGTCGAATATGGCATTTTGATGCAAGCCAATTTTGGCTATCTAAATTTGGAGCAAACCGATTGGGCCAGTTTAGGCATTGAAAATGAAATTAATAGTCTAGAAGCGCAAAACCGTTTCGGATTTGGTCTGGGGATTCTAGGGAAGTTCAATATTTCAAGATACTTGGCAATTGTACCGCAGCCCACCATTTATTTTCAACAAAATCAGGTGGCGGTTGACTTAGAAAACCAAGCAAATTATGAGGAGGAGATCAAGCCCGTAGCGATCGCCATCCCCATTCATTTGGTTTTTACCAACTGCAAATGGGAGAAGTGGAATCCATCGGCAGCTTTGGGTGCTCGTTATGTGCATGGATTTAGCGATCCGAGTGTTTCTTCCCAGATAGCATTGCAAAATCATGATTTTGCCATCGATTTTGGTGCTGGGGTAGAGGTCAAATTTGATCGATTTAAAATGAAGCCAGAACTATTGTTTTCCAAAGGATTGACCAACCTCAAAAGAAGTAACAATCGCGCATCACTGGTTGATACCGTATTTGAAAGCATTCATCAAGACCAAATTGCTTTTCGAGTCTTGTTTTACAACTAACTGTCTTTTGTCCCAACGCTAGACCAAATTATTTCGAAATCCACTCTCGTTTTAACCCTTTTGCCCATTCTTCCAATTGCTTCTAAAGGTTGGCGGGTGTCATCAGCTGTTGTATCTTTAATGGTTCCTTTGACTCCGCCAGCTTTGACGATTGCATTGACTTTTGTCAAATAAATGCCCTCCCTTCCATACCTTCAAATGGACCAATAGATTTACTGCAATGATTACAAAATATACCAGCGATACCCTTCCTCGATAGAGGTCATTCACAAACGATTATTTTTTCCCAGACTTCCATTTCCTCTTTTCTCTAGGCATTCTGATGAGTATTAGGTCAAATTTTATTGGCAGTTGGAAAGCCTTCAAAATTGGTGGGAATCAAAAAAAAATAATTTTTTTCCTCTTTTCTCCAACGTTTTTCCAAAACGCTACGTCTCTTCTATGAATTTTACCAACATCCCCCTTTTTTATCTAGGCGGTCTCCTAGTTTTTCAGAAGAACAGACTGACTGAGCTCAACCAGAAAATAGTCGACTACCCGGGACTTACTGTTTAGAAAAAAGGATAGATTTGGAAATACGAACTTGATTTAACCTTTATTTATGAACCTGCAAAACGCTATGCCACAAACGTTTGGAGCAAAGACAGGACCAGCTAATTTGGAAAAACAGCCCACCATATTAAAAGAAAAACAGCTTATCGCAGACTGCCTAGCTGGAAAACGACAGGCACAGCGACAGTTGTACAAAGATTATTACAATCAAGTATTGGGGGTGTGTCTGCGCTACGCCAAGGATCGATTGGAAGCCAAAGGATTGGTCAACACTGCATTTTTGAAGGCTTTCAAAAGTTTATCGCAGTACAAAGGACAGGGTGTACTTGGTGCCTGGTTGACCCGCATTGCCATCAATGCTTGTATTGACGAAGTACGAAAACACCAGAATTACCGAAACCATACCGCTTCCGTAGAGTGTTTACCCGAGACCTCCTTTTCAGAATCCATTTTGGATGCCCTGGCAGCGGAGGACATCTTGAAATGTCTGCAACAGATTAGCCCTAGGAATCGAACCGTCTTTAGTCTTTTCGTAATTGACGGATACAAGCACCAAGAAATTGCCGACCTGCTTGGCATTAGTGTCGGAACCTCCCGCTGGCACTTATCTGAAGCCAAGAAGGAGATGAAAATCTTATTGAAAAAACAGCTTAACTGATCACGATATGAACAGTAATAAAAATAATATTTGGTCGAAAATAGGCTCGAAAATCCGAGACTATCAGCCGGATGCCTTTGAAGAGGACAATTGGTTAGAAATGGAGGAATTGTTGGAAGGGGCACCTACTATCAAGGTTTGGTCTTGGAGTAAATGGCTAAAAGGTTTGGGTGGTGTGACTTTGCTGGGATTGATTGGCCTCTATTTTTGGATTGGTGAAACAAATAATGACTCTCCAAACTTGAGCAAGCAATCAGCAATTGCCCCTACTACTCAGCAAGAGGAGATCAATGTGTCGGAAATGGACCGACTCGCTTCCTCTGAATCATTAACTTCCTTTGAGGAGCAATCTTCAATTGCATTGGAAGAGCGGAAGAAGGCATTGAAAAAAGAAGAGAAAGCCAATATTTCTATCGCGGAAAATTCCAGCAGGGAAGCGCCTTCCCCGACAAGGAATAAGCATCAGTCTTCTGAGCCGAAAATTTTGGAAACAGATCTGGCACAAACCTTATCGGCATTTGAGGAAAAAGAGGTATTGGAAAAAAATGGAGGTATGGCTGCTTCTAATTGGCCCAAGCAATTAGTAGGAGAAGGGGGCCAGGTGCCACCGAGTGAGGAGACCATTGTTAGTTCGTCCCCCGGGGATCTGGGCCTGCCACTCAATACCGAGCCCTCTCAGGAACAAGTATTGGAACAAAATCAAGAGGGATACAATAGCGATCAGGAAAGCGAAGCAACTTTGGCCACAAATGCCCCTGCACCAAGCGAGCAGTCTTTACGCTCTTTCGAGCAAGTACCATTGGCTACCCTTAACTTTCCTGACGATTCCGAGCCCATGAGTAGGATATCATTGGCCCATCCCACGGATCGGAATCTCCCGCAAGGCCCCAATCGCCTTTTTCTTGGTAAGCGTAGAGTTGGGGTATCCCTAGGGCTAAGCATGATGATTACGGATTATGAAACGGGCCAAATATCCATGCGCCCTCACTTCGGATTATTTGTCAGCCAAACCCTCGGTCGACGTTGGGAAGTACAGTTGGAAGCCCAACTCAAAACAGTGGGAAATTACAACCTTTTGCAAAGCTACGAAGAGGAAATTTTTAGCTCTCTGGGGGAATTGGGGAGTCGCCGAGTGACCATGAGCTATGATGGATATACTGCCATTGAAATCCCCTTCACCATCAAGTACGCACTCAATAATCGTTTGGGTATTTTGGTAGGGGGGCGATACAGCTTCTTTAAAGCGGACGCTGCTGGAACGAGCCTTGAAGGATTTACAACCTCTCCCTCCTTGGTTTCCCGAATTCCACGTCGAGGCTTTTGGGGCAATGATTTTGGGCTCACTTTGGGGGTAGAGTTCTATCTGACAACTCATTGGCGGCTAGACCTTCGCTACAATCAAGGCCTTCGGGATATTACTCCCGATAATCTATACCAAGATACACAAAATCATCTCAACTCCGATTTGCAAATCTCTATTCATCGAATGTTTTAAATAAAATCGTTCTCATCCAAAAATCTAAATATTATGAAAATTCAAAATGTTTTATTCATTAGCTTGATCACGCTTGTTCTTTTCTCTTCTTGTAAAAAAGATTACGACTTTGAAGTCGAATTGCTTCCTACCGATGGAGCCAGTAAGTTTTATGCTCGTGGTCAAAACCAGTATGGTCCAGGCAATAGCTATTTCTTTGATTGGATCGGTGGCGAGAGAATTGATTCCGCTTTTAACGTGGCGTATGGAAGTGCTTCGGCGATTGGCGAAGCAGGTGGAAAGAAGTATATCGTTTCAGGTGTGAGTCTAGACGCCCGAGTATTCAGAAATCGAGTCCTTACCGAAGTTGAATCTAATATCCTTGGTTTCATGCGCAACGGCATTTATCTAAAGGTTTTGACGGATAGCCCCATCGAAGCCAATCCACAAAAATTTACCAAAGCAGAGCTGGAAGATCTCTTTCAGGTAGGAAAAATCTTTACCATTGGTGAGCAGCCAGGACAGGTAGAAATCGGCCTGAAAGATCAAATGTTGTCACAAGAAATTTTGGACAATATAGTCTGGCAATTTCCTGCTATGCGCGGTGTTTCGACTAGTGATCTAAATACTGAGCATACCGTCGAAGTTCTCGAAATCGGAACCTACGAAGATCCCGTCGATCACCTTTATGCGCGCGGACTTACCGTAAAAGTGAGGTTTGATGTTACCCTCGACAATCAACTTTGGGTTTTTCAGGACTTGTCTTTACGCAATGTAGAAGCGGTCTTCTT
>JBCCSR010000191.1:0-7945 GCA_039199865.1 Bacteroidota bacterium | reverse complement strand
GGCAAAATTGCCTTCGGCGTAGACGAACTCGATGTTTTCGTAAATGCCCTCACCATCTTCTGCTGCCGCCAACAAATCTTGAATACGAGACGCAGTATCTATGGCACCGACGCTATGTTGGGTGTAATCATCGATTTCCGCAAAATAGAGTTGGTAAGTGGTGTCTAATCCTTCGACGAAAACATCGCTGAGCATATCTCGGATTTTGAGTCGGTTGGAATTGGTATCTCCAGCGTCGCGAATACCGGTAATGCCATTGGTTTGAGTAGTGGCATCTCCATCATCAACAAAATCAGTGAAGTTGTCCCAATGTTCGACAATAGATCCATTGTCGAATAAAAAGACATCAAAGGCAATTTGGGGCATCCCATTATTCCAAGTACCACCATAAGTACTGTGGAGAATATAAATATTATTCTCGTTAAAAATACGATGAATTTTTATGTCGATTCCGGTTGGCGTTCCATTGATGATTTCGGCTAAACCTTCTCGTCCGTCTTTAATGAAAGGATTGTGCTGGATGAAGTCTTCGGGATGAAAATAAGTCAGTACAGAGTCTTCCCCCGAGCTGAGCGCATCCATGAACTGGATCACCTTTGTCTCATTTGAAATGGTTGTAATCCCCGATTGGCTATCATCCAAATCATTATTGTCTGCTACAAAACCAGGAGGTTGAGGACACTCTCGGACTGGATTGGTAGGATCACCAAAGCCATCACCATCTCGATCGGAATACCAGATGCTGTTACAAGGAGGGGGAAGGGTTTCGTCTTTACAAGCATTCAGCACAACGATAGCAGCGATCACAACGAATAATCGGGAGGGAAAAAGTAGTTTCATTCTTTATCAATTTTGAACAGTTTCTTCGATTAGAGCTGACAGTCGATCGTTTTCTTTTTCAAAGCTGCAAGGTCCATATATTTCAGGGGATTGTCAAATCAACTTTCCCTTGTTTATGACAGGGAAAAGTCGGATGCCCTGGAAAAGTAGAACCAAGTATTTATTTCGGGACAAAAAAAGCTAATTTCTAGGAAAATAATGCTCAGAATGGCCTCTTTATTGGCGAATAAATGACTTTTTTTTAGGATTTCATTTTTTTCGTAAAAAGTATTTTATTGATAATCAGGTGCTTATATAATTTTGGGCTTTCCTGTAACCGATTTGTAACTGAGCTGTAACTATGCGCCATTACCTTTGACCTGTCAATTGAAAAAAAATCATCAAACCATATCAAAATGGCGAACAAAAGCAATAATAATACCCTGATTCAGAACGCAGACAAAATCAAAGCTACCGTGAAAAACATCAATGCAGAATTGATGGAAACTTCCGACCAATTGGTCGAAGAGGCATTGGTCACTGGGGAACAATGGCAAAAACTTTTTGCCAAGGCCCTCAAAAGTAGTGTTCATCTTTTTGGTCAACAGCAAGAACTCGCTTTGGATACCCTTGAGCTTTTAAAGGCACAGTATACCAAAGGAAATAAACGCTTTTTAAAGCTGATCTCTTTGGACTGGCGTGGTCCAGTCGAATTGAAGACTAGAGTCAATGGAACGCGAAAAAAAGTTGTTGCCAAAGCAGAAGCTCAAATCAGTAAAGTAGCTCAGAAGGCAGTTGCAACGAAAGCTAAAGTTCGCAAGACCTCTAAAAAGGCCAGCAAAAAAGTTGTGGAAGCATCAATTGCTCAAAATGATTTGACGATGATTGAAGGAATCGGTCCAAAAATCGCCGAGCATTTGCAAAAATCTGGCATTCAATCTTTCGACCAATTGGCGAAAAGTAGTATCAAAGAGCTACGCGCTATCCTCGATGCTGCTGGTCCTCGATACAAAAAGTACAATCCCAGTACTTGGCGTCAACAAGCCAAATTGGCTGCCGGGGAAAAATGGACGGCTTTAAAGGAATTGCAATCGACCTTAAAAGGAGGCCTTCCTCAGAAATAGGAAAAATAATCAACGACAATATTAAATTTATCTTCTCACAGATCATTTAAAAAATTGAAAGACAATGGCTACCAAAACAGCTAGAAAAAATACAAAAAAAGCAAAACAAACGGTAAAAGAAATGGAAGTCAACTTTACCGATAGCTTCAACAAAATCAAAGACACCGCATTGAATGTCAACAACCAGGTTCTGGATACCGCCGCCGATGTGATTGATGATTTGAAAGTAAATGGCGAGCAATTGCGGGACAGTGCCGTAAAAAATGTAAAAGAAGCCATTGGTAAGATGAATCAAACCATTACTTTGGACAATATCAAAGAAACGGCAAAGACCGTCAACAATTACACCTTGAAAACAGCAGACGAGTTGGTCGATGGAGCGATTCAGAACGGTGAAAAGTGGCAAAGCATTACCAACAAAGCCGTAAAAGGTGGTTTGAAATTGGCCGCAAAACAGCAAGATATTATGTTCTCTACCCTAGAGACGGTAAAAGATCAGTTGGCTGATAGCGCCCTACGTTTCAAGAAATTGTTGAGAGCAAAATAAAGGTTATTAAATGAGTTTGGGTGAGAAAATAGTGATGGTAACCCTCGGGAAGCCCCCCGCTTCAGAGGGTTACCGCTCTTCCTCCGATTAGGATTAAAACCCAAGCTGTAGCGCCCCGTTCAACTCTACCTGCTTCGATACAATCAACTCAAACAAATAACTAACTATTCTTATTCATATGTCCAATATTAGCAAAGCCATCAAAACCACACGCATTGCGACTTCCATTTTGACTAAAGCCAGAAATAAAATGTTGAAGTCCTCTTTTCATACGGCCAAACAAATTGCCGGATTGTACAAAGATGCCGGAATTGAGGCTTATACCATTGGTAAAAAAGTGGTCAGTAAAACCGTTAAATTGACGATTGACAATCAAAAAGAATTGATACAAACCTCTAGTGAAGCATTGAAGGCAGCTGCCAAGAGCATTCGCGAAACAGAGGTGAAAGAAGAAAAGAAGCCCAAAGGCAAAAGAGGAAGAAAGAAAAAAGACGTAACCATTGAAGAACTGCTCTAAGGGGCATCTAAAAAATTGACAAAGGCAAATGAGCGACAGGAATTCTCATTTGCCCTTTTGTTTTTTACCACAGTGACAACCAAAATCTGAATGGCATGCGAATCATTTTGTTTACCGGAAAAGGGGGAGTGGGGAAAACAACTGTTGCGGCATCTACCGCCCTAAAGGCAGCGCGACAAGGCATCAAGACCTTAGTCATCTCCACCGACCCTGCCCACAGTTTGTCGGATGCATTAGATATTCAACTAAGCCCCGAGGCCACCGAAATTGCCCCCAATCTCTTTGCTCAGGAGTTTGATGTTTACTATTCCATGGAAAAATACTGGAATAACATGCGTCACCTGATGCAAACCATTTTTCGGTGGAAAGGAGTAAAAAATGTGGTGGCCGAGGAGTTGTCCGTTTTACCCGGAATGGAAGAGGCATCAGCCTTTTTGTGGTTGGAAAAATACTATCGCGAAGGAGACTATGAATTGATTGTCATCGACAGTGCGCCCACTGGCGAAACACTGACCCTGCTGTCTCTTCCTCAGGTAGCCCAATCCTGGATGAGCAAGGCTTTCTCCCGAAAAAACTTGGCCGTAAAGACGGTGACCAAAGGGGTTCGAATGTTCACGGGGGTACCCTTGGATAAAGGTTTGGAAGAAATGGACGAATTGTTTAATCGATTGGAAAGTATCCAAAAGGTTTTTCTCAACCCCGAAATTTGTTCGATCCGGATTGTAACCAATCCCGAAAAAATGGTGATCCGAGAAGCTAAAAGGGCCTACACCTATTTGCAATTGTATGGATACAATGTCGATGCCGTAGTCATCAATCGAATTTTACCCAAGCAAGCAGGAGGGACTACCTTCAAATATTACCTTAAGTCTCAAAAACAGTATATTGAGGATATTGAGGAAAGTTTTCAGCCCATTCCCGTATTGAAAGTGAAGCACCAGGGCAGAGAAGTATTTGGGCAAAAGCTACTGGGGAAGATCGGTGATTCCATTTATACCGATTTAAAACCTGCAGACGTACTGTACTTGGACAAACCCTTTGAAGTCATTGAAAATAGCAAAGGGTATTTCTTCAAAACCAAGCTGCCTTTTACTACGGATAGCGAGATTGAGTTGAAAAAATTTGGTGACGAATTGGTCATTGATTTGGGTAACCGACGCAAATCAATTATGTTGCCCCGCTTCGCTAGTTTTTTGAAATTGGAAGAATATCGGTTTCAGGCACCTTGGCTCGTCGTATCTCTAATAAAATGACCACACAAGATCAAATAAAAAGTCCTCCTTTAAGTTTGTTCATTTCTGAGCACTGGCGCGTATTTTTTGATTTGCGAAAGTCTTATTCCTTTCTGGACAATTACTCCGACGAGAAAGTTGGAGATGGTCATCCCGTATTGGTCATTCCAGGCTTTATGGCCAGTCCTACGTCTACCCGTCGTTTGCGTTTGTTTCTCCAAAAAATTGGCTATCATCCTTATGACTGGGGACTCGGTCGCAACTACGCCAAAGTTGAGGACCTGCAAATTTTGGAACAAAGCATCGACAAAATTTACGAAAAACATCAAGGGCAGCTTACCCTTATTGGTTGGAGCCTGGGTGGGGTATATGCTCGGGAACTGGCCAAGCTAAAAAGTGAAAAAATTCGACAGGTCATCACGATGGCCGCCCCCTTTGCGGGAATCAACCAACCCAACAACGCCCAATGGCTGTATCGGCTCATTAGTCGCTATTGGTCGTACAATGAATTGGACCAAGAATGGATTGCTCGTCTTCCGGAACCAGCTCCCGTTCCTTCTACTGCATTGTATTCCAAAAAAGATGGGATTGTCCCTTGGCAAGTGTGTATGGAGCAAGCAGAGGATAAGCTCCATCAGAATATTGAAGTGTCTAGTAGCCACATGGGAATGGGTTTCGACCCCTTGGTTTGGACCATCATTGCAGATCGTCTTTCCTATCAAAAAGGCAACTGGCGTGTTTATTCATCCCAAAATGCGTAAGACTTTTGTCGAGCAGAAAGTGAGCATCCTTGTCAATTTTTCCTTAACTTTGAGTATATAGTTGTTCATTATGGATGCTTACGCTAAAGTATTACTCATTGCCATTCCCGGCTTTATTGGTCTTATTCTGATCGAGGCACTCTACTCCTGGTGGAAAGGGAACTTTACTTTCCGAAGTATGGATACCATCTCAAGCCTCAGTTCCGGGACGACCAACACCCTAAAAAGCGTCTTGAACCTTACCCTAATCATCATTAGTTACGAGTGGCTGGTCGGAAAAGTAGCCCTTTTTGAAATACAAACGACTTGGCTAGTTTGGTGCCTTAGTTTTATTGCTATTGACTTTGCGAGTTATTGGAGTCATCGTTTGGCGCATAGCATCAATGTTTTTTGGAATCGACATGTGGTCCATCACAGTAGTGAAGAATTCAATTTGGCCTGTGCTTTGAGACAGTCCATTTCCAATTTAGTCAGTTTGGGCTTTATTTTTCTATTTCCTGCGGCTCTGCTCGGTCTACCTGCCAAAGTCATTGCCGTCATTGCGCCTATTCATTTGTTCATGCAGTTTTGGTACCACACCAAACACATTCCCAAGCTGGGTTGGCTAGAATATATTTTGGTCACCCCATCCCAACATCGTGTACATCATGCCATCAATGACATTTATCTAGACAAAAATCTGTCGGCTGTATTTTGCGTTTGGGATCGGCTTTTTGGTACTTTTCAGGAAGAGTTGCCAGAAGTCCCCTGTGTCTACGGAGTCAAACGCGCGGTAGCTACCTGGAATCCCATCAAAATTAATTTCCAACATTTCTACTCGTTGTTACAGGATGCATGGCATGCTGAAAATTGGTGGGACAAATGTCGGCTTTGGTTTATGCCTACTGGCTGGCGACCAGAGGATGTAGTGCAAAAATATCCTGTTGATTACACCAAAAATGCAGCTCAACAAGTCAAGTACGATACCCCTGCTTCTTTGGCCTTACATCTTTGGTCTTGGTTTCAGTTTGTCTTGATGACATTTTTGCTATTGCACATGCTGATGTTTTTGTCTAAAATCGGCTTTCCCAACCTCTTTGTGTATGGTGCCTTTCTGGCCTTGATGATCTACAGTTATTCAACGCTAATGGACCTACAACCCTCCGCCATTTGGTGGGAGCTGACCAAATCCGTCCTCGGCATTGGAGTGATCTATTCTACTGGAGATTGGTTTTATCTGAATGAGCTATTTGCGTATGGCACCATCTTCCTCACCTCCTATTTTATTCTCTCCGTTTTTGTGGTCGCTTATTTCGTACAGTTCGAAATAAAAGCCTTACCTTTTGGCCAACTCAAATCTACTGACCAAATTACCGGTGTTCAGTAATGGGGTAAGCGGTTTGAGATTACCTAAACCATTTAAAACCTGTTAGTGTCAATGGCTACGATTGAGCAGCACTCAAAAGTATTGGAGCGCGCCTTGCAAACATTTGGGTTATCCAAAATTCACAATATCATCAAGGGAAAGGAGGTGGCGGCCAAATCGAGGCAGTACTTTGACAATTACTCTCCAATTGATGATGTCCGGATTGGCAAGGTGGCAGCTAGTGATGACCGAGATATCGATAAGGCCACTCAGGCCGCGCAAGCAGCCTTTGGCGATTGGCGAAACTGGCCCCATCAGCGAAGAAAGGCATGCCTCTACGCCATCGCCGATGAGATCGAAAAATACAAAGAAGAATTGGCTGTTTTGGAAAGTTATGACACGGGACAAGCCATTCGTTATACCCAGCATCACGTTAGTAGGGCCCTAGGTTATTTCCGTTATTATGCCGACAAATCGGTTGATGCGGCCAATGGTTCTTCCACTCCTGATGTCGCTCATATCAATTATACGATCCGACAAGCCATCGGCCCCGTTGGCATCATTACGCCCTGGAATACTCCTCTTTTGTTGACCCTTTCGAAGATTGTTCCGGCCCTAGTCGCCGGTTGTACGGTAGTCCACAAACCCGCTGAATGGAGTCCGCTTAGTGCTCAGGTTTTGGCCCAATGTGCTCATCGAGCGGGTTTGCCTAAAGGCGTTTGGAATGTGGTCCACGGTTTGGGTGAAACGGCAGGGAAGGCCTTGACCGAACATCCGGGAATCAAAGCCATTGCCTTTGTTGGCGAAAGCAGTACGGGGAGTCAAATCGTTCGTCAAGGAGCAGCTACCTTGAAGCGAGTGCATTTCGAATTGGGAGGAAAAAATCCGGTTGTCGTTTTTCCCGATGCCGATTTGGAACGCGCCTTAGATGCAGTCGTTTTGATGAAATACAGTCTCAACGGAGAGCGCTGCACTTCTAGTAGTCGCTTGCTTTTGCATCAATCCATTTATGATGAATTCTTGGTTCGACTTCGTCGTCGAGTCAATCGACTCAAGGTAGGGCATCCCTTTGATCTCAAAACGGAGATCGGTCCGATGATTCACAAAAGTCATCAGGAAAAAGTTTTGTCCTACGTGAAGATTGGAAAAGAGGAAGGAGCGCGACTGCTGAGTGGGGGAGGAAAACCTCGGCGATTGACCAAGCAGGGCGCTTATGTCAAACCCATTTTATTTGCCGATGCAACGCCCCAAATGCGCATCGCTCAAGAGGAGATTTTTGGCCCCTTCCTAACGGTCATTCCCTTCTCAAGCGAACAAGAAGCCATCGAAATTGCCAATGGGGTCAACTACGGTCTCACGGCCTTTATCTGGACCAAAGATATTGCACGTGGACATCGAATGGCCAGCGCAATTGAAAGTGGCATGGTTTGGATCAACTCCCAAAATGTTCGACATCCTTCGGTCCCTTTTGGTGGTGTCAAAGCCAGTGGCCTGGGACGAGACGGAGGGGACTACGGGCTGGACTTTTTTATGGAAACCAAAAACATCACCGTCGCACTGGGGGAGCATCCCATTCCCAAATTGGGGCGCTAAGCATTTG
>JBCCSR010000190.1:0-8004 GCA_039199865.1 Bacteroidota bacterium | reverse complement strand
CGTTCACTTCCTTGCATTCAAAGAAGTGTTTGTTTTTAATGGTGACCAACTACTTGCATCTTGATCTGATGACGCCCCAGCTCTGACCAGTCCAATTCAAGCACATATATGCCATTCATCAAGCCCAGTTCCGCTACGTTCAATTGAATCTGTTGTTGTCCTTCATCCAGGCAATACGCTTGTCGATACAACAAACGCCCTTGGACGTCAACGATCCGCAATACTCCACAGGCTGCACGAGGCAGATCAAGCGGAATTTGCGTAATGTCTTTTACCGGATTGGGTTGGTTCTGTCCAACAAAAAATGCATCCGATCTTTTTTTACTCGCTTTGAAAACCAAGTCTAGCTGTCCCAATCGTTCCTCCTCATCGCCCTGCTCCTCTAGATACACCTCCGCCTTTGTGTGTTTAGAATTGATTTGTAGGACCTCACTCAGCCAACTGTCTTGCCGACAGGTTACTTCCAGATAAAATAAAGGCTCCTGAACATTAGGCTCCTCCCCTCTTTTCACCCAACTTGCGGTCAAATGTCCTTCTTCCAAATGGCTGTATCCAAAGTGATTCGCCGCCCAGCCCAGTTGTTGCCCATAATCCGTTACCCGTAATTGTTTGAAGTCCACCTTTCCAGTATCCCATTGCAAACTAAACTGTAGGCCCAGAATCCCCGCCAAATCCCCGCCACGGAATGGAATTTGGTAGCTTTTTCCTTTCTCCAGACCTAATTCATCGCTTTCAAGGTATTTGACTACTCCGGTGTTTCTCGTGTCTCCCCCCATCAAATTAGAGGGGTTGTTGCTGTTGTTTACATCCCCAGTCTTTACACCAACAAAATCCAAATCTAGAAGATCTCCCGTCAAGTCATTAACTTGAATGCTTGTCGGGTAATTTTCGCCCAGTGGAAAACTAGGATTGACAAAGACATAATTGGCATCCACAAAAGTCCATGCATCTACTCCGGCAAAGGCAGTATCGATGTTCAACAAAAGTTTACGGATTTCCACCAAATCAAAAGAAGTAGTGTTGACCGATTCATTGACATCCGAGGCAATAATCTTGTAGGGGGAAGGCAATAATTGCATCCCCAGTACATGTCGACTAATCACAATCAAATCAAAGGTATTGACTCCGTTGTCTGGATTGACATCTTTGCTGGGAGTAAGGGTATAATTTCCTCCGAGGGGTAAATCATTAAATTCGTAATTGCCATAGATATCTGTTTGAGTGGTAGCGTTTACGGTTCCACTTAATTCAACAGTCACATTTTCTACTCCCTGACCAATTTCGGTCAATACTTTTCCCGAAAGGGTTCCAGCAATTGGTGGGCAAATGCCCGTATTGTCTTGTACTTGAATGTCTACATCGCAGCTCGAAACATTACCTGCTTCGTCGGTCAGACTCAAATGAACAGTTTGGGTCCCAATGTCCGTACAATAAAAAGTATCGCGGCTGAGCGCAAAGGTCATATTCTCCGAAGCAGAGCAATTGTCGTAACTGCTATTCTCCACCATATCAGGAGTAATCACCGCAAATCCATCATTGGTCAGGGCTACACTCACGGTTGATAGACATAAAAGTGTAGGAAGGGTCGCATCTTGTACCACAACGGTCATCGAACAGGTACTACTATTGCCACAACCATCTTCTGCCGTAAACTGGATTTGATGGATTCCAAGTGGATAAAAACCGCTGGCATCCGCTCCATTGGCATCCGCAAAGGGCGAATTATTGCTGAAATGAATCGTGGCACTACAATCTTCGGCAGTCGCCGGATTGAGCTGTACATAAGTTCCATCGCAGGTGGTACTAATGGCTCCCACTATTGTATCATTTGGACACGTCAGAGTAGGTGCTTCTTGATCTAAAACGCTAATTACCTGAATATGAATATAGTAGCCATCAGTTGATCCACTGTTGGGATCATACACACACCAATCCACAACGGTCCAGGTTCTAAAAATTTTAAAACAAGCGGGAGCAGCAATGTCGAAAAAGACATCATCGTGATTGATGCTGATTTGCTCACAATCATCAATAACATTCGGGACTCCGGTAATGGACGTATCTACCGGAGCATTACAAGTGTAGGCAGTGTAGTCGGCAGGAAAAAAGACTTGGACTGGAGTGTTGTCTTCTAAAGTGATCTGTTGCAAACAAGCATTGCTATTTCCGTTAACATCAAGTACCGTCCACACTCGGGCAATCGTCCCTACTCCACAAACATTACGATGATCTGTATCCGTAAAATACAGACTATCAACGCCACAGGCATCAATACTAAGAGGTTGGCCCGTAATGGTGAGATCCATGAAATCATCGGTACAAACTAGCGTAATATTGGAGGGACAAGCCATTACCGGAGCGACTTCCTCCCTTACGGTCACTTCTACGTTGCACTCATTGAAATTTCCTCTCAGGTCATAGGCACGTAGATAAACCGTAAGCACTTGATCCGCATCAAGACAGCTGAAAGTGACTTGAGGAGCAAAATTGACGGCGTCTCGACTGACTTCCAAGCGGTCCAAAGCACAGTTATCAGAACTTCCATCATCAAAGGCTAGGGCATCTACCTCAACGATGCCGGCACTATTTAGATATACTACCGTGTTGGCATCACAAACCATAACGGGAATGATATTGTCTACAACACTAACTTCCATCGTACAAGTTGAGCTATTGCCACAATCGTCAGTAGCGGTGTAGGTCACTTGATGTACTCCCTGAGGAACGTCGGTAAATGGACCATAGCCCGTTCCAAAATCCCAGGAAGGTACGATACTGACATTGGAGCAATCATCCATTGCAGATGTCAAAGGCAAATTGACGGTAGCCGAGCAGTCATGACTATTGGTATTGACCTCAATATTTGCGGGACATTGGAGCACCGGAGCAGTACTATCCGTCACTTTTATGATCTGTACATTCAGATTGAATGCTCCTGTACACCAGTCGATTACGGTCCAAGTACGCAAAATTTTGTACGCATTATCTCCACAATCGGGAACGAGTTGATCGCTATGAGAAGCGACCAATTGACAGCTTCCACCGCTACTAAGGGGACGTCCATCAATCATCGGCTCACCCGTAATGCTCAGATCATTTGGATCTCCTCCACAATCCACCGTTGGAGCAGCAAATCCGTCTCGATGGAGCGGAAATTGGACTGCATTTACGCCTGCCTTTTTGTGATAAATGTTTTGTACACAAGTACTACTATTACCGCTTTCATCCGTCGCCGTCCAGGTCCGCTCGACTCTACTGGTAATCGTATCCCCATTAATCATAGTCAAACAAGCCAATTCAAAAACCTCGTCACTGAAAGTCAATTCACTGAGCTGACAATTCTCAATAATGTCAGGCTGGCCAATAGCCGCAGGTGTATAAGGTAGGATACAAAGAATGGTAGTGTCCTGACAATTGATCTGTGGGCTGATGTAATCTTGAATATTTAAAGTCGTAAAACAAGAATTTCCATTGGAATTGTGAAAAACACCCGCTAACCAACTTTCTCCCACTCCATCGCAAGTCACGGTATTTCCAATAAAAACGCCTTCCGCATTGCGAATATCAACATAAAAATCGCTTGGATCGCAATCGGCATCTTCCAACAATAAATCAGGGCTAATGGTCACCATTCCACTAACGGGCAAAGAGACATTCAGCGCAGATTTACAAATCACAGTACATTGGGCAAAAGAAAAATAAGGAAGCAAAGCTAAAAGCAAGAGGAAGCTACTTCGTCGGATGAGTCGACAAAAATCGCCATTTTGTTCAGAAAATAGAACATGAACCCAAGTTGATATGGATAGTCTTCCTACCAAATTTTATGCTTTTATTACATCTTGGTTCATAGTTCTTATTAGCCGATCATGGTGATATTGGCTGGTCTGGAGTGTTCTCAATATGGTGACTCCAGTAATAGGGCTGAAAAAAGGGGATTTTTAACGGGGAATGGAACAGGAAGGGATGGAAAAAGGCGTTTTAGCCTTTTATTGGCTGTTCTAGGAATAAAAATGCACTTATTTGAGTAGAGAAGAAATACCAGCTATGGGTTATTTTTTAACTTATTCTTTATCTCCATGTATAAAACACAGACAGCAAGTTAATTTATATATGAATTATAAATATAAATGGAACGATCCTTGCATAAGATAGGATAGTTGTGAAAAGTTAAGAAAAGAGGTAGAGAAGCCCCCCTCTAACGAAGTAGAGAGAGGCCATCCCAAAAACCAATTGTTAAAGTGACTTCTTTCGAATCTTTGCTGAAGAGCACTTCTCTACCCTTTCATTTTCACAAGATCCGACTTATCTCTTGAGCCGATTGCGAGCGCAACCGCTTTTATCTTTTCTTAAATATTTTGCTTTTTTGCTCCATCCGATGGACGAAGCAAAAAAGGCGATTGATTATTTTCTGTATTTTTTCGAGCGATCAAATTTTCCGGATCCTCTGTTGAACGCAAAACCAACGGTAATCTCGTGTGAACCACTATTGTATTGCTGAAAATCATCCATATACACATCGTAAGAATAGAGGAAGCGAACCGTATTGTATTTTGTTCCCAAAACAAATCCAAGCGTGCTCCCAGTCCCCGAACGTAGAATCAATCCCGTGATCAATTGTTCTTTCAAGAACGAAGCAATTAAATTGACATTGACGTGGGGATCAACGTTTCGAACGCGTTTGTAGACGATGGAAGGTTGTAGCTTGATTTTGTAATCATTGAGGTCAAAATCTGCGCCTGCGTGAAAAATGTAGTACTTAAAGTTACCCCCTTCATCCAGACCTTCGATATCATCCAATACTGTACGAATCAAGTTAGGCGCAGTATATCCAAAATGAAAGCGCTTTTTGTACGTCGCATAAAGCCCTAGAGAAGTGTCAAAAATTTCTTCTCCCTCCAAAGCTCTTTCAATGACTTCATCTCCTTGATCATAAAAATCTCCGGTTATTGAGGCATTGTTGACATCCATCCGATTGTATTCTAGGGACAAACCTGCGCGCAAATCCAGTTCTTCAACTTGAAAGCCCATAGAATAGGCCAGCTGTACGCGAAACTGATTGACATCCGCGACATTTTCAGAGAACAACATTGCGCCCAGACCAACTTGTTTTCCGAGCGGACCATTATAGCTCAACGCATAGGTCTTTGGGGTTTCTGGAAAACTGGTAAATGCCGAGCGAACATTCATAAAGACATTATGGTGTTCCCGATCTGTTCCAACCGTAGCAGGATTAATCAAGGCAGGGTTGGCAAATACGTGGGAATAAATTGCTTCTTCTTGCCCAAAAGTGTAATTGGCAATGAAAGCAGTGACTATGATTATAATTAACTTTTTCATTTTAATCGAATTATACATTTTGGGAATAATTATCTAACTAGGGTTAAAGCACCTTTAATCTGTTCTTCTTGTCCTTCACTATTGGTAAATTCAAGAATGTAGAAATAACCATCTTCAGGTAGTGGTGCTCCCGATTGATCGGTTCCCTCCCAACTATTGTCATAGTTGTCCATGGTAAAGACCAATTGCCCCCAACGGTTGAAAACTTCTAAGCGCACGTCGAATCGTTGTGCACAAGCTACAATGAACTCGTCGTTTCGACTATCCCCGTTCGGAGAAATCACTCGGCGTACTTTATCGCAAGTTCCAGAGGTAATAGTGCCTTGACCGACGGCCGTACATCCATCAGCATCTGTAACCACGACAGCATAATCCCCAGAAGCCTGGTTGACAATTTCGGGCGTCGTATCATTATTATCATTGTTCCACAAATAAGTGTATGGAGCATTTCCTCCATTGGCGATAGCTAGAATAGAGCCAGTAACATCTTCCACTTCCAGGTTGACTGTCAAAGTCGCAAAGGAGGCTACCTGCCCGGCTCCTGTCCCAGTCAATCCATTACTGTCGGTCACCGTAACAGAATACACGCCAGGAGTCAAACCACCAATAATATTGGTATTAAAGCCATTGCTCCACAAATAAGTGTACTGACCTGTTCCTCCTTCGACGATGGCATCTGCGGTGCCCACATCTCCGATACAACTTCCTGCACCGGTCGTGTTGACCTGAATCATCAATTCACCACCGAATAAGGAATAAGACATGCTTTCTTCACAACCGTTGGCATCGGTAACAATCACCGTGTAAGTCCCTGAAGTCAATCCGGCAAGTAATGTTCCCCCTGAAATAGGGCCGTCCGGGCCAGTCCAAGAATAACTGTATCCAGACCAACCACCCGTCACTGCCAATTCGATGGATCCGTTGGCATTGCTACCTACGGGCTGAGTGACCTCCGCATTGATCGTAATGGCAGAAGAAGGACTACTAATCGTAGCCGATTCAACAACGGTATTGTTACTGGCATCTTCGATGGTTACCGTATAAGTTCCTGGCTCAAGGCCAAAAATATCAGGGTCGGTTTGATTGTTACTCCAAGTGTAAGTATAAGGAGCAGTGCCACCATCAACGGTAGTAAGGATCGAACCATCCTGCTCATCCATACAAGTTACATTGGTCGCCTGTAGACTCGCCGTCAGTCCCAATTCAATGAATAAGCCGCCAAGACTTGCGGTACATCCATCAGAATCCGTCACGACGACACTAATCTCACCATTGCCATCACACACATCCGTGATGTCCTGACTTATCTCTCCCGTACTCCATTCGTAGTCATAATCACCATTCCCTCCAATCACATTGATGTTGATCGAGCCATTGCAGTTGACCGGATCGGTATTATTGACCAACTGGTTGACGGTCACTTCAATCGGATTGGGCTCCGTAATGGTAAAGTTGTAGATGATTGGGGTCGAATTGGCTGCATCGGTTATGGTCAAAGCATAAGCTCCAGCAGGAAGGCCACTAAATGTTGCTTCCCCTTCTTCACTATTGATTTTGGGATCAATACCAATATCGAAAGTATAGACTGGGCATCCACCAAGGACATCGAGTGAAATACTTCCATCTGATCCACCATTACAAGTGACGTTTTCTTGAGTAATGGTTCCAGGCAATAATGGTCCAGCCGTAACTGAATATTCACCAGCTACTAAAATACAATTGTTTTCATCTTTGATAATCACACTGTACTGTCCCTTACAAAGGTCGGTAAAATCCTGACAGGATTCCCAGTTGCTCCATTCGTAGGTGTAACTTCCCGTTCCTCCTTCAACCGTGATATTGATACTACCATTACAACCACTTCCACTTTCGTTGTTGATGTCTACATTGGTTACGACAATTGGAGGAGGATCTGTCAAAACAAAGACGTCAGAGGCGATGGATCCATTGGCATCTTCGATGGTGAGGAAATACGTTCCAGCGGTTAAGGACAACTGATTTTGTGCCCCTTCTACCAGACCGGAACCATCTGTTGTTGTCCAAGTATAAGTCACTAAACCTCCAGCATTAATCGGTGTAATCAGGATTTGTCCATCATTACTACCCGCACAGGTTGGATCAGTCAGATTGGCCTGAATGGCAATGTCTCCTTCGAGTACAATATTGGATTCTACCAAAGTACAACCATTGGCATCGGTAATGGTCACATCGTAGCTTCCAGAGTTGAGCCCAGTCAATGGGTTGATTCCTGGCAGCGGATCTCCAGTGGTCGATGCCCAAGTGTAGCTATAACCGGGAGTCCCTCCATTGACGTCTAGCGCAATCTCTCCGTCACTTCCCGCCTGGCTCACATCTTCAATCATGACACTCACCGTGAGCTGATCGGGTTCGGAGATCTGAATGGGCGAAGCTAAAGTCGCCGTACAACCATTGGCATCGGTTACGACAGGAGTATAATTTCCAGCAATCAAACCAACCAAATCCTCGGCATTGCTAAACATCATTCCCGCACCGTTGAACCATTGGAAGTTGTACATCGGTTGCCCACCAGTAACGCTAATGAAAATATTTCCATCATTGCCCGCAAAACAGTCCACATTTTTCATACTGTCAACCGTGATCACGATGGCATCCGCTCCGTCCAGTTCAATTGGACAGAGAATGTCT
>JBCCSR010000189.1:0-8009 GCA_039199865.1 Bacteroidota bacterium | reverse complement strand
TTGCGGCATTAGTCGAATTGGGGCGTAGATAATGACGATAAATTCGGTCTACAGCATATTGCTAATAAACTGAACCCTTATTATGAAAAAGCTATACGTCTCAAATAAAGACGAATCCGTACGGATGTTTGACAGTAACCTTTTGGAATTTTTCACCAAAGTTCACTACACCGTCCCTCTAATCCTGTACATTCCAGTGATTAGTTACTTTTTGTATCTCTCTTTTCTTCATCCGGAACTCACTTTGCTGAGTGGGCTAGGCTATTTTGCCCTTGGTATTATCAGTTGGTCCATTACGGAATATGTACTGCATCGTTATGTATTCCATTTTCATCCGACCTCTGAATGGGGAAAGAAGATTCACTTTTTGTTTCATGGGGTACACCACGATTACCCCAATGATTCCAATCGTTTGGTAATGCCTCCAGGAGTCAGTGTCCCCTTGGCATTCCTGTTTTACTATGGTTTTGAAACCTTTATGCCGATCCATTTCTTGTATCCGTTTTTTGCCGGGTTTGTATTGGGCTACCTTTTCTATGATATGTTGCACTATGCTCTGCATCATGTGGATTTGAAAGGAAAAATGTGGGTGGCATTAAAGACGCACCATCTGAAGCATCATTTCAAAGATCCGGACAAAGGATTTGGGGTAAGCTCTCCAGTATGGGATATCGTTGTAGGTTCAAATTTTGGTAGTAAACTGAAAGAAAAAAAGGGTGCAAACAAAAAGAGTGTTGAGTCGAAAACAGCCTGAACTTAGTGTTGGGTTTGAACGATTTACATTAAAAAATATAACCATCATCGGACTGATTGCCCTTACTTATTTGGGCTGGATCTATTCAATGGTGGGTTTACGAGGTGATCATGTTTATCTCGTTGTCGCCTGTGTTGTCGCCTATTATGCGACGAATGATTCCCGCAAAGCCCTCTACGGATTTGCCTTCATTCTCCTCTATTGGTGGGTATATGATTCTCTGAGGGTCTATCCCAATTATCTGGTGAACACAGTACATATTGAGGATTTATACGACTGGGAAAAGTCCTGGTTTGGCATTCAAACGGCGAGCGGCGTGATTACGCCCAATGAATATTTTTTGGCCAATAACAATAGTTTTCTGGATGTTGTTTCCGGGCTTTTCTATCTGTCCTGGATTCCCGTCCCCGTTGTTTTTGGACTGTATTTATTTATGACCAATCGCGGGATGATGGTGCAGTTTATGTTCACCTTTTTCTTGGCGAACGTCATTGCCATTTTCATTTACTATGCTTATCCGGCAGCCCCTCCTTGGTATGTACAGAAATATGGCTTTATTGAAAATTTTGATATGATGGGAAATGCAGCGGGACTATTGAAATTCGATGAGTTTTTCAATATTAATGTCTTTAAAGGAATGTACGACAAGAACGGGAATGTTTTTGCGGCCATGCCTTCGATGCACTCGGCCTTTCCGGTTTTACTGTTTTATTTTGGAGTGAAATCAAAAATTAAATGGTGGTGGTCTGCTTTCTTCTTGTCCACGGTCATCGGTATTTGGTTTGCTGCGGTATACACTTCTCATCATTATATCATCGATGTGATTTGCGGCGCATTGTGCGCAATAGTTACCATAATAATCATTGAATATCTATTAAGTTTACCCCTTATCAAAAGATGGTATCATCTTTACAAAGGGCTTATGAACTAAATTTGCTAACTGAAATCTGGAATCAATGAACAAGTTAATAGAAAGAATGGCTCGTTATCAAGAGCCACAAAAGGCTAGAGCTCTCGGAGTGTATCCTTATTTCCGGACGATCGAATCCGAACAGGATACCGAAGTAATCATCAATGGCAAAAAAGTCTTGATGTTTGGTTCAAACAGCTACCTGGGCTTGACCAATCACCCCAAGCTCAAAGAAGCATCAAAAGCTGCTATCGAAAAGTATGGCTCTGGATGTGCCGGTTCTCGTTTTCTCAATGGAACACTGGATTTGCATCTCCAGTTGGAAAACAAATTGGCAGAATATGTTGGCAAAGACGAGGCTTTGGTTTTTAGTACGGGGTATCAAGTCAACCTTGGAGTCATTTCCTCGATTACGACCAGGAATGATAATATTTTGTTGGATGAGTTGGATCACGCTTGTATCATCGATGGGGCTCGATTGTCTTTTGCCAAGACCAAAAAGTACCGTCACAACGATATGGTCTCTCTAGAGAAATCCTTGCAACGATGTGAGGAGCAAAATCTTAAGTTGATCGCTGTCGATGGCGTTTTCAGTATGGAAGGAGACATCGCCAAACTGGATAAAATTGTTGAGCTGGCGAAAAAGTACAATGCGAATATCATGGTAGATGATGCGCACGGTTTGGGTGTTGTTGGAAAAAATGGACGAGGAACGGCCTCTCATTTTGGTTTGACTGATGATGTGGATTTGATTATGGGAACCTTTAGTAAATCTTTAGCTTCCATTGGAGGTTTTATCGCCGCAGATAGCACCACCATCAACTTCCTCAAGCACCATGCTCGTTCTTTGATTTTCTCTGCCAGTATTGCGCCCGCTAACGCGGCGAGTGTAATCGCTGCTTTGGATTTGATTGAACAAGAGCCAGAGCGAATCGATCAACTTTGGGACAATACCCATTTCGCGATCCGGGAATTGCGCAACCTTGGCTTTGATATTGGCCACACCGAAACGCCCATCATTCCCATCTACGTTAGAGATGATTACAAGACATTCCGACTGACCAGAATGCTTTTGGAAGAGGGAATTTTTGTCAATCCCGTGATTTCACCCGCGGTGAAATCTTCAGATTCTCTTATTCGATTTTCTTTGATGGCCACGCACACGAAAGAGCAAATTGCCGAAGCCATTGAAAAATTAGAAAAAGTAAGTAAATTGTTAGACGTACCTAAGTTGCAAAAGGTATCAGTTTAAGGATGCTACATGATATTAGACATTAGATTTTAGTATTCACATGAAAAGGGTTTTCCAATGGATGTGTTCCCTGGAGTACTCCATTCAGAATAGTACAATCTAATGTCTACTCCCTAAAGAAGAACAAACCTATTGATGAAGATTGTTGAAGTCAACAACGAAAAACTAAAAAAGAAATTCATTGATTTTCCACATGACTTGTATGCGGAAGATCCGAATTACGTTCCCGAAATCCATTTGGCTCAAAAGGAGTTGATGTCTCCCCAGAAAAATCCCTTTTTTCAACATTCCAAGGTCCAGTTGTACTTGGCGATGAGAGATCAAAAAATTGTGGGACGAATTGCCGCAATTCGCAACAATAACTATAATGAATACATTGAGACGAACGTAGGGTTTTTTGGTTTTTTTGATGTTGTTGAAGATTATGATGTGGCCAAAGCCTTGCTGGATCAAGCTGCTGATTGGATCAAGGCAGAGCATTTGGATGCCATGATCGGTCCTACTAATTTCACCACCAATGATACGGCAGGTTTACTGGTCGACGGATTCAATGAGCCCCCCACGGTAATGATGCCTTACAATAAAGCCTATTATGCTACTTTTCTAGATCGCTATGGTTTGCGTAAGAAGACAGATTTATTGGCTTATGTTGTAACCGAAGATAAAGTGTCGATGAAATCGGTCAAATTGGCCGGGATGTTAGAGGAACGGTTGAAGCGTAAAGGGATTCATATTCGTAGTGTGAATATGAAAAAGTTTAAGGAGGAGGTGTTGAAGATCAAGGAAGTGTACAATTTGGCTTGGGAAAAAAACTGGGGTTTCGTTCCCGCCACGGATGATGAATTTGCTCATTTGGCTGATGGTTTGAAAATGGTCATCGATCCAGATTTTGCCTTGATTGCAGAGAAGGATGGAAAGATGATTGGTTTTGCCCTAGCGGTACCCGACATCAATCAGGTTATGCGAACAGTGAAGCGAGGGCGTTTACTCCCCCTTGGTATTTTTAAATTGCTATTTGGGAAAAAGAACATCAAAAAAATTCGCATTATTACGCTGGGGGTAATTGAGGAGCATCGAAAATCAGGAATAGAAGGTATTTTTTATGGAAGAATTATTTCCAATGGATTAAAAAAAGGCATCAACACAGCCGAGGCTTCCTGGATTTTGGAAGACAATGTGATGATGAACAAAGGAGTACAAAACATCAACATGGAGGCTTACAAACGCTATCGAATTTATGAGATGAGCCTCTCTGCCTGATCGCGCTAAAGCAATAGATCAGTTGTTTTATCAGATAGACTAGGCATCAGATTTTAGTGCTACCGTGATGGATGGATGGATATTCAAAATTCATGGCTTGGCAGCTTAAAATCGATTATCGGAAGTCTAATAGAAAATTACCAAATAAGTTTAATTTAAAGAAGGACTTTTCCTCGAATAAGCATATGGAGGAGGGAAAGACTAGAAGTGTATTTTTTCACCTGAATTGATTTAAGAATACAAAATTAAACGAATCCTTATTAACTATGACGCGAAAATGCGATATTCGCACGCGGTAAAGGGATACTCACATTCAAATTAAAAATAAAATGAAAGAGAAGACAAAGATTCAACCAGCCAAAGGAAAACTCGGTGTGTTAATTCCAGGAATGGGCGCTGTTGCGACTACCTTTATTGCAGGGGTGGTCGCCATCAATAAAGGATTGGCAGAGCCAATCGGTGCCATCACTCAAATGAGTACCATTCGTTTGGGAAAACGTACGGAGCATCGTAATCCATTGATCAAAGATTTTGTGCCTTTGGCCAAAATGAAAAATTTGGTGTTTGGTGGCTGGGATCTTTTTGCTGATAATGTATATGAGTCCGCAGTTCATGCCGGCGTACTGGATAATGAATTGTTGAGCCAACTCAAACCTGACTTGGAAAAGATCAAACCCATGAGAGCGGTTTTTGATCGAAACTACGTCAAAAAACTCGATGGCAAGCACGTCAAAAGAGGCAAGACCAAAATGAACTTGGCCAATGCTTTGATCAAAGACATTCGCAAGTTCAAAAAAGAGAACAATTGTGAACGTTTGGTGATGATCTGGTGTGGATCTACAGAGATTTACATGGCGTCATCAAAAGTGCATGAAACTCTGGAGAGCTTCGAAGAGGGTTTGCGCAACAATGATCCAAGTATTGCTCCAAGTATGATTTACGCTTATGCGGCCCTCAAGGAAGGCATCCCCTATGCAAATGGAGCACCCAATCTTTCCGCAGATATTCCTGCTTTAGAGCAATTGGCCATCGACAATAATGTACCGATTGCCGGAAAAGATTACAAGACGGGGCAGACCTTGATGAAAACCATTTTAGCGCCAGGTTTGAAAGCGCGTTCCATCGGTGTGCGTGGTTGGTTTTCTACCAATATTTTGGGGAACCGCGATGGAGAGGTATTGGATGATCCAGACAGTTTCAAGACCAAGGAAGTCTCCAAACTGAGTGTACTCGAACAAATATTGGAACCTGAAAAGAATCCGACTTTGTATGGAGACATTTATCACAAAGTAAGAATCAATTATTACCCTCCTCACGGAGACAACAAAGAGGGCTGGGACAATATTGACATTCGTGGTTGGTTAGATTATGGTATGCAGATCAAGATCGATTTCCTTTGTCGCGATTCTATTTTGGCTGCGCCCTTGGTACTCGACTTGGCCTTGTTGCTCGATTTGGCCGCTCGCTCTGAGATGGGAGGCATTCAAGAATGGTTGTCTTTCTTCTTCAAATCTCCGCAAACCAAAGAGGGATTGCCACCGATGCACGATTTGTTCAAGCAATTGGTCAAACTAGAAAATACGCTTCGTCACTTGAAAGGAGAGGATTTGATTACTCACCTTGGCTTGGATTATTACGAAGAAGACTAAGATAAAGCAATAAAAATGAGCAAACGGAATTGGAGCATTGCTCCTCTTCCGTTTGTTAATTGAGCACTTTTCTATTCTATGAAAACCTTCCACAAATTCATTGCTACCGGATTTGGTTCGGGCTATTTTCCAGTTGCACCTGGTACGGCGGGAGCGGCAGTTGGGGTGGTATTGCTTTGGGCTTTGCATGCGTTTTACTTTCATTATTTTACCGAACCCAAAGGCTTTTTAATCGTTTTTGTATTGATCTTTTTGCTTTTCTTTTGGGGTGGGGTTTGGTCTACAGATCACCTGGAAAAGGAGTGGGGAAAGGATCCCTCGCGGGTCGTTATGGATGAAATTATCGGTTTGTGGCTTTCCATGCTCTTCGTACCCGTTACCCCTTTGAATTTGCTTCTCGCATTTGCACTTTTTCGACTTTTTGATATTTGGAAACCCCTGGGGATTCGTCAAATGGAGCGCTTGAAAGGAGGTATGGGGGTGATGATGGATGATGTGTTGGCGGGGCTTTACGCCAACGTTTGTTTACAGCTGATTTTGCAATTGTGTTTTTGATGATGATCCGAAAATAATCGACTATCGCCTTTTCCCTATTCAAAAAAAAATCAAAACTCCTTTTTACTTTCCTCAAAGCACAGGCGGCGGCTTTGATTGCAACGGGCTGTGATTTTCTCATTTATCTAATGCTGACCAAAGGCCTAGGATTTTGGTATGTAGGGGCCAATGTAATGGCTGCCTTTAGCGGTGCAGTTGTCAACTTTCTCTTGGGAAGGTATTGGGCCTTCGAATCCACTCAAGACGCCATGCATCGACAGGCCTTCCGTTACGCCTTGGTTTCTGGAGGAAGCTTGCTGCTCAATACCCTGGGTATCTACTTAATTACAGAGTATTTGGGTATCGACGATTTTTATTCCAAAATCATCGTTTCTATTACAATTGCCATCACTTGGAATTTTGGCTTGCAAAAGATTTTTGTCTACAAAAAAAAGTGATGCGATATTATTGGCCAGAGAGAACAAGATGTTGCGTAGAACCAAAATAATTGCGTAGCTTTGATCTGCTAAATTGAATTGTTAACGCATTTATCGATCTTCATTTAGATAGTGAAAAATACGTATTTCGATCTCATTGATCAGACCTTTTATTTTCCTCAAGATGGTTTTGACATGGAACACGGAAATCTACTTTTCCACGGTATCCCCATCCACCATCTCATCAAAAAGTACGGAACGCCTTTTAAGATTACCTACCTCCCTAGTATTGGTACACAAATTAAGAAGGCTAGAAATTGGTTCAATCGAGCCATCAAATCATTGAATTACCAGGGCAAATATTACTATTGTTACTGCACCAAAAGTGCTCATTATCGATTTGTTTTGGATGAAGTCTTAGAACACCACAGCCATCTGGAGACCTCTTCCGCTTTTGATATTGATCTTATTCGTCGGCTGGAGTCTCTTGGAAAAATTGACAAAGAAAAAATCATTATCAACAATGGCTTCAAGACGGAGGGCTACGCCCAAAAGATTGCGGATTTGATCAATGATGGTTTTCAAAATGTCATTCCAGTTTGCGACAACACCGAAGAGCTGGATACTTTTGCTGGAAAGATCAAAGGAGAAGCAAAGATTGGCATTCGCATTGCCACCGAAGAAGAACCTAATTTTGAGTTTTATACCTCTCGATTGGGCGTCCGCTACTCGGAAGTGATTTCCTTTTACAAGAGAAAAATTGCTCGAAGAAAAAAGATCACCTTGAAGATGCTCCACTTCTTTGTGGATACCGGGATAAAAGATACGCCTTATTATTGGGAGGAGTTGCGAAAATTATTGAAGGCCTATTGTGCCCTCAAGAAGATTTGTCCGACTTTGAAGGCCATCAACATTGGTGGCGGCTTGCCCATTCGCAATTCGCTAGGCTTCGAATTTAATTATCGTCAGATCATCAAAGATATTGTTGAGTTAATTCACAAAGAATGCCAAGCAGAAGGAGTGGAAGAGCCCGATATTTTTACTGAATTTGGTTCTTTTACCGTGGGCGAAAGTGGAGCGGTCATTTTTTCTGTACTGGGGCAAAAGTTGCAAAATGATTCGGAGATGTGGTACATCATTGACAATTCTTTGATGAATACCATTCCAGATAGCTGGGGCATTGCCCAACGCTTTGTTTTACTTCCCATCAATA
>JBCCSR010000188.1:0-8015 GCA_039199865.1 Bacteroidota bacterium | reverse complement strand
TCATCATCATTCCACTGGACGTGCTTCTCAATGATCAGATCATAATCTTCCAAGAGCTCATTGATTTCATCGCTATCCGTTTCGCTAATGCCTTCGTGCAAGGGGCTCGTCCAATCTGCATCTCTATCAAAAACAATCACCAAATGATCGATTGATGGATTGGGAAAAGTATGCACATTGCACTTGGAGATGGACTGAGCCGTTTCATTATTGACGTAAATGTTGGTCAGTACATCATAAATATTTTCAATATTATCCTTGGGAATGATGATATTCTGATAACGTAAATCCTCGTTTTTCGACTCCAGGCGCAGTGCCAAACGGGCAGCATCTCTCCGAAATTTTCGGACCAGCCGTTTGGGAATATCGGTTGCCTTTTCTCGTTCTACCTTCTTGATTGGCGCATTGCTGGCCAGTAAAAAGTCTTGTGCCCAGGTTCCTGAAAAAGGAAAACAACAAGAAAGGAGTAGAAGACAGGCGCTAAATTTGATTCTTTTTTGGGTTCGCATAATCACTGATGAATATGTTCCTAAATTTAATGGCTCTTTGGCTATCTTGTTTTCCCAGGTTACGGTTTTTGTGACAAAGTTTTTTTCGTTTTGTTGGCTTTGATAACTCGAAAGCTAGTCTTGTTTTGCCGTATCTGTGACGGAATTGTCATTCCGTTCATTGTTATGTTCTGATTTTACATTTTGCAAACTCTATTCCAATAAATGGAGGGGCCGTAGATAATAACATATGCTTAACGCTTGCTATCCTAGAAATTGTAACATTTGACGCCTTTTCCCCTTGAGCCACGGCCTCCCCCTCCAAAATTGAGTTTGAACGGATTGAGTTTTATGGCAAAGTAAAAATCAGTACCCGTAAAGTCGTCTCTTCCAAAGAGACTCGTCAAATTATCACTACCAATTGTCAGGAAGGCCAAGCGAAGTGAAAGCCCCATGCGAAAGTCACTATAGTTGTACATGACCAAGGGGAGGGCAGCTCCCAACCACCGCTTTTCAAAACGAGGACTCAATGCCAAAATATTATCGCGTTTGAGCGAATTACTACCGAGTGGTAGTCGTTGAACCAGGCTTGCATTGACAAAAACGTTGGGACGAATCATGTAATCGGCATTGAGATTGAGCGCCGTTGGCAACCAAACTTCAAAAGACTCGCTAATTTGTGAGGCAAGAGAATCGCCAAGAATATCCTGACTCAAGCGTTGGATATAGCTGTCGGCATCGTTGGGCAAATCACGATAATCATTGCTGGGGACAGCCACGGTTTCAATACTGCGAAAAGCATGTCTTTGGGCATTGTTGGAAAAACTGATTTTCCCGATATCAACCAGAGAAAACCCAAACTTCCATTGGTAGGGAGCGCCGTAGCCTTCGATGGTCATGACTGCTCCCAGGTCTAAACCAAAACCGCCCCCATTGCGGCTAAGTTGAAAGTCGCCACTGTCGTTGGCATTCCCGTCAGTGAAGGCAAAGTGAAAGTTGGGACCATCCGCTGCAATCGTATCGCCTTGTAATCGTCGGATGGTCGTGTTTTGTTCGTTGGCAAAATAAAACCCTTCGTATCCATTGAGCCATTTGGCATTGGCACCGATTCCGAGTATTCCGTCTTCCATGGGAATGGAAAAAGCATAATTCACTCCGAGTTCACTCCAAGCCATTCCGGCTACTCTAACCGGAGGAACCTCTATGGATTCATTAATGGGGGTTTCGTCAAATTGATAATAACTCAGCTGAGGAGGAATGGTTCTTGAATTGCTGACAGCACGTACATTGGTAAACAAGCCAAAACTGTGACCACTGGCCAATTTGATCATAAATGAAGGACCCATGACCTGAGTAGAAAAGGAAAAGAATTTTGTTCGATCATCATTGTAGTAATCGGCAATGAGATCATCGGGACCAGCTTGATAGTCACTATCTAAGTCAGGAGCAAACAAAACGTTGTTGCTGTTTTTTAATAAGTGAAATAGATTGGTTCTACCAATGTAGGCATAATTGTTTTCGGCGAATACCCCCACTGAAAGTAAATTGATATCCCAACTAAATTGACTCGTCAAGTTATTTGCAGGATTGCTCAATACACTGTTAACGCCTGAATAATTTTCGATATTCAGCCCTAACTGATGTTGGGCCAGTGAAGAAAAGGAAAGACATAATGCCAATAACCCGAAGAAAAAGACTCTTAAAAATTGCATAACTAATGGGTGTCTTTTGATGATTCATGAAATCAGAGTGGTGCATGAGGTAGGATAAACCCATGCAAAGAAGGGGGCATTGTGCTTTGCATTACACAGTCTAATTCAATTCTTTATCTAAATTTATGCCCTTTTGTAAAATGTAGAATCAAATGAACGGGTTGGTTGCCATCTCATACGTTGCCATCGGCTTTTTTATTGTCTTCCCAATTCGTCTTCTTTTATAAAATCTGCGGGTTACAGATGGATTTGTTTATTATTGGTCATTAGAGAGGACCGTAGCGAGTACCTGCAAGGAGTGCGTTGGTGGGGGAAATGAATGAGAGGGGCGACAGCAGATCAGCCAAGGTAAAGTCATCTAGAACATCGTAATGATGCGGGGTAAGAAGATGATGGTCCCTAAAATTGCGGCCCCAATGGCGGCAATCAAAACGGCAGCTGCGGCGACATCTTTGGTTTTTCCCGCCAAGGGATGATGATCGGGGGAAACGAGATCAGTGAGATGTTCGAGGGCCGTATTAAAGGCTTCGGCACTGATGACCATGGCAATGGCCAAGACAATCAGACACCATTCGATCATGCTAATGGAGAAATAAATGCCCGCAACGAGTACTAAAATGGCGACAGTACTATGAATCCAAACATTAGGCTGAGTCTTGTACAAATCAGCGATACCGGCAAAGGCATATTTGAAACTATCAATTCGCTTGCGAAGCATTTTTTAAGGTTGAGATGAATTGATAAGTGCCCTGAATACCAAAGCGGCTACTATTGGTAACGCTGTGTACCGGTTTGAACTCGGTACAAGTGAGATTGTCGGAATAGAGGATGTAATCTACGGGGATTTGGAAAACATCCGAAAATCCATAGCTGGCACTTCGTCTACTGTCGACCAATTGACCTGTTTCCTTGAGTTCCTGAATCTCGGCCCACCACGGAGGAGCGTGGAAGTCGCCCAGGGTGATGATGGGCAAATCAACTTTTCGAATGTGTCGATTGAGCATTTGAAAATGCGCTTGCATTTTTTCGTAAGCCGAACTGAATAGGGGAGGAGTGGTATGAGTGCTGATGAAATGAATGGGTTTTCCAATTCCTTCCGCTTTGATTTGGCCACAAATAGTAGGAATATTTTCGTATTGAAGCGTATCCAAGTGGATAAAAGGAAACTTTGAATAAACGGCAATCCCAAAGGGGTCGAGACTTTCTATGACACTGGAATGGGGATAGATAGATTGTAGCGTTTGTAGGGCTTCCCGCCAATCAGGGGTAACTTCTTGGATCGAAATCAAATCCGCTTTGGTTTGAAGAATGCTTTGAATGGTTTGCTCATAGTCTTCCTCTGAAGCAGATAAATTGACATGAGCAACTTGAACGATGTCTTCCTTTGTTTCTAGGGGAACGCTCAAATCGGCATTCGAAGCATGTTTGAGAAACAAGCACAGGCCTGCACAGCAGGCAAAACTGGTAAACATCAATCGAGTTTGCCGGAAAATTAGAAAAACAATTGCCAAGAGTAAATAGCCAATCATGATGTGAACGGCAAAGCGGGCTCCCATTTTGAACAAGAAGTAATTGGGAGTAAAAACGCAAATGAGGGTTCCCAAAACGATGAGCGCGCCTATCGTGAGCTGTACCGGTTTTTTATCGATGATTGTGTTGGTCATAGGAATCACAAAAATAGAATTATTTTGAGATTTGGACAAAAGCTATGGCTCCTTCTTTTAATCGAGGCGTCCGGCAACGATAATGCTTTCTTTTATTTCTTCTTTGGTACCATCGGGATGAGTCAAACTTCCCCAGAGAACATAAATACCAATCCGGGCTTTGGTTTGATCCTCATTGGTTCCATCCCACTTGAAGCTACCTTGGCTAGCTAAGAGTTCATTGCGAACCAATTGCCGAACCAGCCGTCCTCTGGCATCATAAATGTTGAGGGTGGCTAAAAAACCAGGAGTATCGGTTTGGTAATTGATCAACAAGATATCTTCGAAACCGTCATCATCCGGTGAGACGGTTTTACTGGGAAGGCTGATTCGTTCGGAGCCAGGATTCAATGGATTGGCCACAAACTGAGAGTTCTGGTAGCTTGGTGTAGCATGGCCTACACTTGCTGCTGCAGAATGCCAGTTGTCATCTGACTGAGTGATTCCATCAGGATTGATTCTCTCTAAAGATACTCCCTCTGGATTATCCAAAAGTTCATTGTGAAAATCTCTTTGGTATTGCAATTCGTCAACGAGGACAGCCCCGGATGTGGTCAAAACAACTGCGTCTTGACGGTCGTCGTAAGTTGGAACGTCCGTCGTCAAAAAGGCTGCGGGGTTTTCCGCAAAATAGCGGCTTTGAATATCTTCGGGTGATGGCGTTAACACCAGGTATTGATCAGGAAATAGTAAGCAAGGTTCACTGATGGGGCTGAGAAAGCTAATATCCCCCAGTTCATTTCGCTTGGCCAAAATCAGGTCAAAAGCATCGATTACTTTATCAGAGCGATTGTAAATTTCGACGAATCGACTGCCCCCCGTTTCTGGATCGTATAGGATTTCATTGAGGACGATGTCAAAGGGTTCAATGTCTTGTGCCAAGGCGAAGCGCGCTTGGTTATTAGCGCCAATAGGGTTGCCCAAACAATCGTCTATGGCATTGGAAAGGGTCAATTCGTAAATGGTTAGCGCTTCAATCGGATCCAAAAATTGAATCAGCACGCTGTTGTATAAGGGCGCTTCTAATTGCAGGTCAACAATTTCTAGCTCCGCATCCAATTGGTAGTTGTCGGGATTGATTGCGGACAACTCCTCTAGTGCCTCCGAAAAAAACAAGCGCACTTGGTCCGGTCGCTCTCTGCTGACATAAGCTTTGATTAAATCGGGCCCCGTCGTATCGCTGTTTTGCTCATCAAAAACGGAATTGATTGTTCCTGGAGTACCTCCCAAGGGAGCGGAGGAACTTTTCCAATTGTTATTGCCTAGTAGACAAGGGGTATTGGGATTGATTCTTTCCAAAGAAAATCCTCCGTCACTCTTTCCATCATCATGCCAGGATCTGAGGAAAGCAACGGCATCAACGGTCAAGCCACTGGGATCCATCAGTTGTAGGGTATCGCCTTCATTGCTCAAGCTAAAGGAAGGGAGCATGACGACCTCACCAAAACTAGCAAAGTTGACGAAGACATCATTTCTTTGCAAAATGACATAACTGTCTGGAAGCAAGATGAAAAAAGGAAGGGCTACTGGATTGCCGCTTCCACGATCAAAGGCAAAATCTTCGAGATTGATGACTTTGTCGCTGCGGTTGTACAATTCAATGTATTCGCGCTCTGGGAGTCCCAATGAAGGACTTGGATCTGCATAGATTTCGTTGATCAGAATGTCATAACGACTGGCTGGCTGGGTGATGTAAAAAGTAAAGCTGAGGCTGTTATTGACGCCAATTGGATTGCCAGGACAGTCCCGAACATTGGTCACTTCAATATCATAAGTGACACCATCCGCAAAATTATCTTCCAACGTTAGAATTATGCTTTGCCCATCGCCTTGTAAAACTGCGCTCTCAAAGAAACCGGCATTTGGCATCAGATCGTAATTGAAGAGGCTACTCGCACTAGCTTCGTCTAGTAGTTCATCGAAGCTTAGCAATACTTGACGGTCACTGAGGGCGAGGGCACTAACTAGACTCGGAGCATTATTATCGGGGATATTTAGAAAGACAGAATTTTCGCGTCCTGGACTTCCACCACTGGGATCGTTGGATGCTCGCCAATTGTCCATTGCTACACAAAAAAGATTGGGATTGATGAGTTCTAAAGTCCAGCCTCCTGCTTCTTTCACTTCGTCTTGGTACCAATCGTCCTCATAACTTACGGAATGAATCAACTGCCCGGAGCTATTGCGCAAGCTCATATCGTCGCCCGATACATTTGGCGTGGGAAAGCTGGGAAGTCCAATGGTTGTTCCTAAAGCGGAATAGGCATTTTGTACATCTTCGTCACAGATGATGACGTAGCTGTTGGGGAACATTAGATAGTCGGGAAGCGAGGTCGAGTTGACGGCATCTGAAAGGATAAAACCATTCAGATTGATGTATTTTTCACTCCGATTGTACAGTTCAATAAACTTTCCATCTGGGAGCGCGACTGGAGGAGAAAGGTCGGCATAAATTTCATTGATGAGGATATCGAATCGATCGGCAGGCTCTACATTGATGTATTGAAAACTGGTGCTTTGCAGTGGAGCGGGATTGTCTAAGGTATCGAGGATGTTTTCAATCGTCAACTCGTAAAACTGTCCACTGGTTAGCGGGCTAAGCATCAAACGCACTTGTTTGGCATCTGCCTGTAAATCGGCAGACAAGACGTCGATTCCGTTGTTGATGGAATAATTTTCGATTTGTTGAGCACTTGTGGAGTCTAGAGCTTCGTCAAAAAAGACCTCTACTCGTTCGGCATTTTCTGGGACGGCATTGACTAAGATCGGACCATCATCGTCTACGTAAAGTGGATCGATGCGAATGTCGTCAATAAAAAACTCTTTGAGGTTGTTACTGGTATAGTCGCAGACCATTCCGAAAAATTGGCCAAAATTGTAGGTATCATCAAAGCCCTGATCAAGGAGATTGAGGGCATTGCCACCACTAAAGTCGGCATACAGCTCCCAATTTCCGATAGGATCGCGGATGACGCGGAGGCGAGCTTCTGGAGCAATGGCAACACTACCTTCTGCACTGCTCAGGATTGGATCGGAATTTGTCGAAGTTCCATCTTGGCGAAGCAATTCGATTCGATCGTCTGCTCCGTTGCGGCCAATTTGAAGAAAATAGCCATTAAAATTATTTTTTAGATCAAAATTATCGCTTTTGAGAATTATTTTGAGTCGATTGTTGTTGGAAGGATCAAAGCCAAGACGAAAATAGAGCTCCCAAGTCGTACTATCGCCAATATTGACCGGAGCATAAATCGTGGCTGTACCTACCTCATTAGCATTCAACTGAAGTTGATTTTGCGTATTCACAACGAATAAACTGGTATCTCCTAGCCAAGTAGGATTTTGGTCGATGTTGCCATCACTGAAATTGTCTACGAATTGGGCATTTGAAAGGAGGACGTGTACGCAAAAAATGCACAAAAGAAGTAGTTTTTTCATAGATCAAAAATAGCAATAAATAGTAAATGCCTGTATATTTGGTAGCTTGAAAAGACTGCTTTGGATGTTAAGTTAACAGACAAACCCATTTTTTTTAACATTAAAATATGAAAATAATGAAAGTAGCTGTTGTCGGTGTAACGGGGCTGGTTGGGACGGTGATGAGAAAAGTTTTGGAAGAGCGTAACTTTCCCGTCACGGAATTCTTGCCTGTAGCTTCTGCCCGATCGGTAGGCAAGGAAATACCTTTTAGAGGTAAAAATTATAAGGTCATTGGGATGCAGGATGCGGTTGATCAACGACCTGATTTGGCCATCTTTTCCGCTGGAGGAGGGGTATCCAAAGAGTGGGCGCCCCGTTTTGCTGCGGTAGGGACTACCGTGGTTGACAATTCTTCCGCGTGGCGAATGGATCCTGGTAAAAAGTTGATTGTTCCGGAAATAAATGCTTCCTCTTTGACAGAAGAAGACAAGATTATTGCCAATCCCAATTGCTCAACGATTCAGATGGTGGTGGCCTTGGCTCCCCTGCACGCCAAATATGGCATTAAGCGATTGGTGATTTCGACCTATCAATCCATTACCGGTACCGGGGTCAAAGCAGTTCGTCAGTACGAAACTGAAAAAGAGGGAGCCACGCTCCCCGCGGATGAAATGGCTTATCCACATCGAATTTGC
>JBCCSR010000187.1:0-8032 GCA_039199865.1 Bacteroidota bacterium | reverse complement strand
CTCCATTTTCTTCCAATCCGAGCCAACCACCAAACTTCCAAGCACCAATAGGCCATCCATATATCCTCGATGTTCTCCCAGGGCTTTGAAGCGTTTTTCCTTTGATCCCATGTTGATCAGACCAGTGGCCCCGTTGGCTTCATTATTGGTTCCGTAGCTATTCAGAAATAGCTGATTGGTCTTGGCATCAAAAAACAATCCATTGGCCCCACCAATGTCGCCTTGAATATCCAGAGCAGCATAGGTTCCTGCTCCATCGGTATTCACTTCAAATACTTTCCCCAGAATCGTCTCCGAAACCAACAAGACGCCATCTTTTCCAAGAGTAATATCGTTGAGAAATTGAACCCCATCTTTGGAAAAATCCAAGTCGAATACTTGATTGCCATCGGGCAATTGAAAGCCTTTGACTCGATCAATATCGGTAACGTACAGAACTTGATCTTTAATCGCCATGCCTTTGGGAGCATCCAAGCCTTCCACCCACTTTAGTTTATCTACATTACCGTCCAGATCCATTCGGCTAATAAAACCATCGCCATCTTTTTTTGTAGGAGCCAGTACGCCGACATTGGAGACGTACAACATTTTTCTGTGAGATACGATACATTCCGGAGCGGCGAAGCCGCTAATCTCCTTACTGATTTTTTCGGGAGCAGGTCCTTGTGCCTCCTCAGGCGACTGACTTTTGGGGGATTCTGGTTGGCAGGCCAACATACTGACCATAAGCAGTAAAAAATAAAGATTGCGATACATACTATTTTTCGTTTTGGTGTGTTTGACTTTGCCTGTCCATGAGTGAATCAGACTACAGTTGACTCAAAATGGTTTTGTCTTTTATTTTTCGATCTGCAGCCAGTAAGAACGCTTTGCTGATGATGATCGAGAGCATCTGATCTCCTTCAAAAGGAAGGAAAACCTTTTCGCTGGGTTCTTTTTTGCGATTGGGTACAATACAAAGATATTGATCATTGGGTTCCATCAAAATATTCCCACTTCCAATATGGATTTTATAGGTACGAATATCGCCTTTTACTACGAGGTATTTGCCATTAAAGGAACATCGATTGGCAATTTTAAGCCGCGGCACCAAGTTTTGCAAAACGGCTTTGCGCACTTTCGCCGATTCCGTCAATTCGCTGAAAGAGTAGGCATGCCAATAATCATCAAACTCCTGATTGCCGCCATCTTGCCAACGTGGATCGTTCCCGATGCTGGTTACTCCCACAAAAAGGTCGACATCTCGCATGACCTCCGAGAAAACAATGGCAGGTACTTTTTCCATGTCCAGTTGAACCTCTTCCTCATAAAATCGGACCTGATCGGTAAAAATATGATTGAACACCCCATTGGGGGTCGTTGTGGTATTCCAATCTGCATCTACCCAGAATTCGGCACGAACATTCCAATGAGCAACATTCAACTCCGGAGTTTGCTGAACATCCCAGTGTCCCAAAACCTTGTATTTCCATTGTCGAACCTTACAGAGTGCCGCAAATTGATGTTGCCGTAAAATGTGGGCCGCAAAGCGATTGGAATAATCTCCCGTAGCCAATTCAGCATCGGTTACCAAATAAATTTCCCGATAAGCCTGTTTGAATGCCTGCTGGATTTGATGGTTTTCCAACCAACGCCGCCAAGCCAGAACCTCTTCTGCTTTCGCTTCAATCGGATGCCAGAGTTGAACTTTTGTCTTGCCTTCTTCCACTGCAATTCTTTTCCCTTGTGCATCGAGCCATTCGCCCTCGTAAAAAATAGCAGGTGTTTTTCTATTGCCCTTTTTCAAAGTCCAAATCAACCGATGACTGATAATGGACATAAGGTGATGATCGAGGTAGTATTTTTTCCAATCCAGATAGTTCCATCTTCGCTTTTTTAGGTAAAACTGTTCTACCCGATCTCTCTGAACCGGAAGATAACTACGGATGGCTTTGAGTTGTTTTTGCAAAAAAGAGAGGGCCTCTGCATGATCATTGCGGACCGTAGTTGGAATACTTTTCAGTTCTTTTTCTCCCTTCCACCAACGCAGGGTAACCAATTGAATGCTTTCAACTTTTAACACGGCACGATATTCCCCCAAATCCTGACGAATCGATTGAAAACGGTCCAAACCAAAATCAGAGACCACCATTTCTTCCAATTCGTCTGGGGTCTTCCCTTCTTTTTCGGCAATGGCATTGATGTACTTTGCAATTTGTTTGCGGACCGAAGGATAGGTAATTTTCATCCGAAAACGGGTCAGTTTTTCCAGACCATCTTCGAAGGGAAGCAGGGCGAAAGTACTCAGACAAGCATTGCCCAACTTAACGGATACCGAACCGTGCCCCGATTTCTTTTTGTAGCACAAAAGCCCTAAATGCTCTAAGACATCATTTAAGCGAGGATGATTGAGCAAGGCACTGGCCCAGATCATTCCCTTTAGCAGCTCTTGATAGTTTTCGTTAAAAAAGTGGAGCTCCCGATCTTCCCGATTTTGGTGAATGCTTTGTAGGACCTCCTGTGTTTTTAAGAAGAAGCCCCGAAAAACTTCGATGACTAGATCTTCTGGCAGGGCGGCGAGTAAGGCCTTGGTTTTTTCTAGCCATTTGGGTTTGGCTTGACTGCCCGTTTTCTTTTTGAAAAAATGGTCCAACAGCAATTGCCAATGCCTCCCCTCTTCTCCGGTTTGATCATTGTAAAAGTCCATTAGGGCATCTTGCAAGGAGAGAATGCTATTGATGACAAGGGTGCGATTCATGATTTGATGGGCCTAAGTCTTTATCCTCCAACCAAAGGGGTGAGTTGAACAAAACTGACTTTGGTCTCTTTATTCACGAGAATTTCTTCTTGTAGTTCACTGACCTGATGATCGTCTACCAAGACGAAGAAACCATTTTTTTGGAAGGCATCCAAGGCAATGTAGCATTGCTTTTCTGGATCAATCTGGCGCTTCTTTTTCATCTTGTATCCGTTGAGAACACGCTCCGCTTCTTGGGGTTGAACCAGGCCGTTAAAATAATCGGATTGTTTTTGGTTGTAGACATTGACCTCTGCCTCTACTCTGGCTCGAATCAGTGTTTCTACGGTCATGGTTTCCGAGGCTACCTGGATGATCAATTCATTGAGCAATTTACCGGCGATTGACTCATCTCTGATTGTGATTTGCTGCATTTTCAATTGTCGCTTAGAGGTGAAAAATACGAGCATAAAGGTACAGCTTTTCGAGCGAAATTGCTATTCAAAAGTTGGGGACTTCCCGCTTCACTACGCTTGTGATCAATGATATACAGAAGCGTATAGCGCAAGGGCTGTGCCTTTTGTTGTACTCCCCTTGCGAAATGAATTGAGGATAATGGCAGGGCATGGCAGGAGAGCCTAGTACTTGAAGTACTCTTTTTCCGCTTATTTTTCTACATTTAATGAGTAAATTGCGGTTTCTAGTAAGAAAATTGAGGATCATTTTCCAGGTTTTTGGGGTGCTGAAATTTTGAAATGGAGGGGTAGATCAGAGCAAAGGGCGAGCACCTTTATCCGGCACCTTTGAATCAAATCAACGCAACTAGACAAACGCCCTACTAATTTTATCAAATTTTTCTTGGCACAAATCACTAATTTTTAACCCAATGGAACTACAACCCGCCTTCGACCAATTCTTAGCCCACTATGCCCAGCGATTAGATTCAACTAGTCCCTCCCTCATCGAAAAGGAGCAGGAACATCATTTCCAGTTTCAGGTACAATCCGAGCGTTTAAAAGTAGACAACTATCCCACTATTTTCCACCACAGAAGAAAGACAGATGAGGTCATTATCCTCACCCACGGGCTTTCCGACTCTCCTTTTTATATGAAAGCCGTAGGAGAACGATTTTACAGGGCGGGCTTCAACGTCGTCTTTCCCCTCTTGCCTGCCCACGGGCTCAAACAACCCGATCAGGCCTTTGAAGATAGATCTTTGGATCAAAAATGGCGAAAAGAAATCGATCATAGCGTAAATATTGCCCAGCAGTTGGGCAAGCGCGTTTCCATTGGTGGTTTTTCTACTGGAGGAGCACTGAGTTATAATTTCCTACTCCGCCGCCCCGGAACAATTCATGGAGCCTTGTTTTTGTTTTCCGCGGCCTTGGCCATTCCGGTGGCCATGTCAGACACCTTGAGTCAGTCCAAACTGGTGCAACTGATCACAAAAATGAGGGATGGGGAGGTCAATGGCATTGGAAAAGATCCTTACAAGTATCCAGACTTTCCCGAATTTGGCGTTGTGGAGCTGGGGCAGATCATCGCAGAAAATAATGACATCGTTGCAAAACAGCAGAAAATAGAAAATCCTGTTTTTGCCGCTCATTCGGTTCACGATACTTCGGCCAAATTAGAAGGCATTACTCAGATGTTGACTGCCAACTGTAAAGTGGGAACGGCTTTTATCATCTCCGAGGAAGTCGCTCACGCTGAACTGCCCTTGGCCGAGGACATCCAACTCGATCACTCCCGAGAACACGGCCCAGAAAAAGCGCCCAAGGCCAATCCACAGTTTGAGCAAATGATGAGTCAGGCGCTGCAATTTGTTGAGAAAGTGCTTGCCTAGCAAAGCGAAGCTGTCTTATAATGTAAAAATATGAGGTAGCCCCAAGCATTCGACGAAGAATTAATGTGAGTTGGCGTCTCTGATTTGTTTTAAGTATGCTTTGGGCGTTAGTTTATGCTTCTTTTTAAATACTTTATAAAACGTAGTCTTGCTATTAAATCCACTTTTTTCAGCCAATGCTTCAATCGTATACTTTGCCGACTCGACATCTGACATAAGTTGTTCTAGATATCGCAATCGGTAAGCATTGACAAATTCGTAAAATCCCTGGGTATAATACTCGTTAAATAATTGAGACAGATCATTGGTCTTTATGCCACTTAATTCTGCTAAATCAATCAGTTTAAGGTTTTTATCTAAGTAAGGTTGTTGTGTTTTCATCACGTCCTCCAAGCGGATGGCCAATTGCTGAAAAGTGTCTTGAGCTATAGGTTTATTAGAATACTTGACTGGGTGAAAAATGGCTTGCAAAGACAGGATGCGGAATACTTTATAGATAAAAGCAAAGATTAAAAACTCAAATAAACCAATAAAGATATAGTCAACGAAAATTTCATAGTTCGCACGAGTGAAGAGAAAGACCAAAAAAAATACAATCAAAACGACCAATAAGCTGTAAGAAAACCAACGCAGTTGGTGGATGATTTTACTGGTTTTTACCCGATAGAATATTCGGATACTATGGTAGGTGAAATACATTCCTGTCCCAAAAAAAAGCCCCATCCAAATATCCAGAAAATGCAATTGATCCCCTATCAAGTCATAAAACGAAAATGGAATCCCTACGATCGTCCATAATTCTTCCAGGATGAAAAACAAACTGATTAAAAACCATTTGAAGTGTCGGCCTTGTAGTTGATACTTCGGATCAATCAGACAGTTGCATAATAAATAATACGCTGGAAACATGGCCATCCAAGCGGCACTTCCCAGTGAGGCGATGTAAGGAAAAATGGTGGTATATCTATTGAGGATAACGATATAGTAGAGCATTGCCACCGTGATGGATCCTACTAAAATACTCATTGCCTTTTTGAGCGCTTTCTGCCCCGGCTTACCAATATTAATTCCTAACAATAAAACAATTCCTTGCAAAACACCTAGTACATAGATGAAATTAAACAATGTAACGTCCATTGGCTCTATTCGTTTTTGGGGTACGCGACAGGACAGTTTACTATAAAACGTTCTTCTAAGCCCAGATGTACTTTTAATTTTCGATAAAAATGGCAGTTAATTGCCGCTGCATTTAGATTTGTGCTTCTATAATGTTAGTTACTTAATATTTACAAAAATTAAAATTATGAATAATACTAAATTAAATCTTTTGCTTTTTGCCATTATGTTTACACTTTTCGCTACATCTTGTACAAAACAGGTTCAAGATGAAGTAACAGTAGTCGATCTATCCAAGAAATCTTGGTACGAAACGGTTGATGATGTCAAAGCTCTAGAACTTAATACTAGATTTGATTTGTCACCTCAAGTTTATACTCAATTCCTCGATAACTTAGTCTTTATTGACAATCAACTGAGAGGATTTTATTACAAAGATATCATTGCAAATATGACGAGTGAAGAAGAACAAAGATTTTGGAGTTACTTCAAGATCACCGTTCAAAAGGATGGAGATTTACCAGGTAACTCAGCAGCTACGAATCGGGACGGGGGACCTGTCCCGATGTTGGGTGGTCCCAACGTAGATATCTGTCATCAAATGAATTCCGATCCCTTTACCTGCTCACCACTTAACTGGTGGACATGTATAAATTTTTGTTAATGTAATTATTACGCTCAAAATTATCTTAATGAGCTGATTCAAACGCATCACTAATTGTCCTTAAAGCAAAATCATCATTTTTTATGGTTGCCTCAATAGTTTTCGAGGCAAAAAGAAGATGAGCTTTGTTCGGAAAACCAAGCATTTACTTTAAGTCTATTTCTTATGGTTTAATCAGTTTGATCACTAAAATATTAAGCAACTAATGATCTAACGTTTGCGAGGAGTAAAACCATTGCGTTTTACTCCTTTTTTATAGCATGGCGTCATGCTAAGCTGACTCTAGTTGGCATTAATCACTTGACCAGAGCCCAATATTTGTACATCTAGGACCGGGAAGCCACGGTAAAAAACATCTCCACTGCCCCTGATCTCTACATCCAATTCTTCTTCCACCCGAACTTCGGCATCTCCCGAACCTCGGATCTCAATATCTCCACGCAAAGCGTTGAGATTAAAAGCCCGATAATCACCAGAGCCAGAAATTTCAAAATCAAAGCGATTGGCATTTCCCTCCAGATAGGTTTTTCCAGAACCCGATATTTTCCCGTCAATAAAATCGGCATTCACCGCCAAATCAATATCTCCGGAACCCGATATGATCAAATCAATTTCGTCGACTTCGAAAAGATTGTCTCCCCGAATCAGGCCAGAGCCCGTAACGGTCAGTCGACTGATGTTGGGCATTTCAATAAAGATTCGGATGTTGTCATAATCGCGAACGCAATCCTCAAAGTCAATCTCCCAGATATCATTTCGTACATCCAGGTCGATCAGGTCAATAATGTTTTCCTCTGCCTCAATGGTCACCGATTGACTGGAGCCTTGGCGAAGGATGACCTGGGCATCAATTTCAAGTTGAATCCCAGAAAAATCTGCCAAATTCAAATCCACTGCGATCAAGTCTCCCCGACCTCTAACACAATCGCCATTAAAGTCATCATCGAGATCAATGACACAGGCTGGACAAAACAAAAGGACCCCAAAAAACAACAGCAGTCTATTTACTAAATTCATTATTTCTATTTTGTGGTTGAATAGCTAAATGATTTTAACAATGGCCTACCATCTCCGATAGCGACCGAAGCCTCCAAAACGGAAAGTCAACATTCCCGTTACGCCATTGAAGGCATCTGACTCTACGCCAGAAATATTGGTATTGATGCCATCCACAAAGCGATACCCCGCCGTGGCTGCAATTCGGAAAAAGCCAAAGACGTTCAACTCTAGCCCCGCTTCGGGTGAGACGACAAAAACGCCATCAACGGTATTAAAATCATCATTGAAATCGATCCCAATGCCACCCCAGCCCAGTCGAACACTGGTATACAAGTGTACCAATTTGTGAGAGGGATAAGTATAACCAAGCCAAAAGCCCCCGTGGGCCAGTTCGATGCGATCGAAGTTGGGATCAAACACATTCTGATCAATAGAACCAATGCCGTAACCACCGATAAAAAAATCATTGATGATCAAGGCTCCTCCTCCTCCAACGGAAGTAGTGACATCATCATTACCAAAAGAATATTCGATAAAAGGGCCACCAAAAGCACCAACTACCCGGGCACGGTCAAAGAGTGTTTCTTCTTGAGCAGTCAATTGAAACATCCAGCATAGCGCTATAATAAGCAAACAATTTTTCTTCATTTTCTTTGAATTTTTAAAACGTAGTAAAAAATAATGGGTTGGG
>JBCCSR010000186.1:0-8047 GCA_039199865.1 Bacteroidota bacterium | reverse complement strand
ATTGTTTCCAAATCATATAAAATGATTCTCAATACTATATAACCTTCTTTATAGCAACATTATAAACAACAAAAAAAACATAATACACATAGGTAATAATTATACAATTTTGTAGGTTTTTCTCTGATTTATTTCTTTCTTTTGTAAAACCTCACTCTATTACTCATTTATCAAAACCGACAACCAAACGAAATGGAAAAAATTAAAATCCTATGGGCTGATGATGAAATTGACCTCCTCAAACCACAAATGCTTTTTCTTGAAAAAAAAGGCTATGATGTCATTACAGTAAGTAATGGCTACGATGCACTCGAAGAATGTGATGAAACGGAAAATATAGACGTCGTTTTCTTAGATGAGTCTATGCCAGGAATGACAGGCCTGGAAACACTTTCAAAAATTAAGGAGAAAAAGCCCAATCTTCCCGTGGTCATGATCACTAAAAATGAGGCTGAAAATGTCATGGAAGAGGCCATTGGGGCACAAATCTCTGATTATCTAATCAAACCAGTCAACCCCAACCAAATTTTACTCACTCTAAAGAAAATAATCGATAATAAACGACTCGTAAGAGAAAAAACAACTTCTGGTTATCAACAGGATTTCAGAAATATACTCATGGAAATCAACAGTGGTCTTGATTTTGAACAGTGGGTCGATATCTACAAGAAAATCATTTCTTGGGAAATCAAACTGGATGAGTCAAGTACCACAGAAATGGGGGAAATTCTTGCAATGCAAAAAAGTGAAGCCAATTCTGAATTTTCCAAATATGTCGTCAAGAATTATCAAAGTTGGCTAGATACTGCCAATCCTGAGAAACCCACCACATCCAATAACCTACTCAGAACCAGAGTCTTTACAGAACTGAAGCCCGAAGTTCCAACAATTTTACTCTTACTAGATAATCTCCGTTACGATCAATGGAAAACAATCGAACCGATTATCACGGAATTGTTTAGGGTAGAAGAAGAAGGATTTTTCTACAGCATTCTGCCTACCTCTACCCAATACAGCCGAAATGCCATATTCTCAGGACTAATGCCCGCCGAAATCCAAGAATATTATCCTAATTGGTGGCTAAATGACAATGAAAAGGGGGGAAAAAATATGTACGAAAAAGAATTGTTGGGAGAGCAAATTAAAAGAACCTTCCGAAAAGAGGTCAAATGGGATTATTTCAAGGTGACCAACGTCAATAAAGCCAAAATACTTCAAGACAATATCATCAACTATCTCAATAACGATTTTACCGCTATCGTTTACAATTTCATCGATATGTTATCGCATGCCCGAACAGAGATGGAAGTACTCAAAGAACTAGCAGGAGATGAGGCAGCCTATCGTTCATTGACCAAATCCTGGTTCATCCACTCCCCCATTTGGAATGCATTGCAAAAAATTGCAGATAGGGATATTCAATTGATCATTACCACAGATCACGGTACCATTCGAGTAAAACAACCTTCCAAAGTAATCGGTGATCGAGAAACAACAGTCAACCTTCGCTATAAAGTTGGAAGAAACTTACAATACGACCGGAAAGATGTGCTTGATTTTAGAGATCCTCACAAAGCTGGGTTGCCTCGTCCCAACGTAAGTTCAACTTTTATCTTCGCTAAAGAGGATAAATTCTTTCTCTATCCTAATAACTACAACCATTTCAATAACTATTATAAAAATACATTCCAGCACGGGGGAATCTCACTGGAAGAAATCGTTTGTCCGATTATCCGTTTGAGAAGTAAATAAAGCAGTTTTGAAGAGTGAAATAGGAATTGTTTTCCTATTTCACTCACTAATTGCAGTAACGATATACTGATAATCTAAGGTCCGATCATCAGAGTTAATACGCGTGTATCCTGCCTCTTTCAATTCTTGCTCAATGGTTCCAAGGGAAATTTTTCTATCCAAAGAAGGACCTACCGGAGAATTTCGCTTCTTAAAGTCCACAATGAAAATTTTTCCACCCGGAGCAATCCCACGCCTAAGATTTTTAAAATACTCCTTTCTGTTTTCAAAATAAATAGAAGTGTTGACAATCAATACAACATCTGCTTCACCCGGAGTCAGCATAGGATTATCAGCCTTAACTAGACGGGCTTCAATCCGATCCCTAATATTTTCAGGAAGCATTTTCTCCTTTGCCTGTATGATAAAATCTAGTGCATCCTCCTCTATATCAGCCGCAATGACCTTTTCAACATTGGTTAGTTTAGCAATCCCAAAGGCAAAATAACCGAAAGGACCTGCTCCAATGTCCACTACTGTTTTTCCAGTCAAATCTCCGAGTTTTTTAATCACGAGATTTGGTTTTTGCCAAACCCAGCGATTGCCACCTCCATAAAGTCCCTCATCAGTCGTATTTGGCTCCGCTCCCATCCCTTCGTCAAGCCCTGGATACTCATGGGTATTTTTAAAGCCGTGTTGGGTGCTATTGTATTCCTGCTTACAGGCAATAGCAAAAAGGAAAACAACTAGAGAAAATAAAAATGGATACAAATATTTCATATAAGTTATTTTTAATACATTTCCGTAGTGATTTACTGGCAAAGGGCAATCATGAACTGCTCCATCTTGTTGCGTATAACACCACTTAGACCACTAAATTCATTTACTATGACGGAAAAAGACATCCATCCCCCTGATTTCCTGGGTACAAATCCAGTATAACTTCTCACCCGACTCATTCCACCACTCTTGGCCACAAGCCGATTTTCGGCTTTTGATCCCTTAAACATGTACTTAAGGGATCCCGTACGACTCGCCACGGGGAGGGATGCTTTAAAAAGGGGAAATACCGTTTTATCCTTAGCAACCACACACATGAAGCTAGCCAGATGATAGCTAGATACCGCATTTCGCACGGAAAGACCACTACCATCCTCCATAAAAAAACCACCAGTATTAATGTTTTGTTCCTCTAAATACTGACTAATTATTTCTAATCCTTTTTCTGCTGTTCCTTCCCCACCCCTCACTTTGCCGATGGTCCGCAACATACTTTCACAATACAAATTCACACTCTTCAGATTTGTTTCTTTGACAATCTCACTCAGCTTGGGAGATTCAAAAAGCAACAACGGCTTTCGGTCCCCAGTTTTGACTCCTTCAATAGCTAATTGTGCCAATGAACTAGCCGTTTGGGTAGTGTGAATTCCCGCCTTAGCCAAGGCTTCCATCAGACGATGTGCCATAAAAAAGGGAGGATCGGGAATCGCTCCCTTTACCGTAAATTTTTTATTCCCCACCGGAATAGTTCCACGAACAAAATAGGTGTAAGTATAGGGCGCTCCAAAAATGTAAGCATTGTCGCCGGATCCCTTTTTGGCTAACTTTACTTCATTGATTAATAACAAATTAGGAATCGAGGGCCTCACTCCTTCTATGTCAGGCTGTGCACCCAATTGATTTTTTTGCCTGAAATCCAAAAAAAATAAGTTCTCATGAAAATTCAACCCCCAAGCCCCGGCACCATAGTAATTGCCCAAATCTTCCCACAACCAGGTTCGGCCATTTACCGCAGTGTTGAAGAAAGAAGCATCACCAATAATTTTACCATCGATTTGACGAATGCCTTTTTTGAGAATAGCTTCAACAAATAAGTTTAAGACCTCTTCCTTTCGCTTAGCTGCTTTGAAATGATGAGAACCCAGTGTAGGGTCCCCTCCTCCTCGAATAAAAATATTACCCTTCAGAACGCCCGTCTCATCAATTGTTCCATCGTACTCCAGATAAGTTTTAAAGGTATAATCTGGGCCCAGCAACTTCAAAGCCATCGCCGTAGTAACCACTTTTAAAGAAGAAGCTGGGCTTAAGCTCTGATGAGGTTGATGACTTGCCAATAACTGCCCACTTTCTACATCGATGACACTAATGCTAACACTCCCATGCTTGAGTGAAGGATCTTTGACCAATTGATCAATCGCCATTTCTATCGATTTCTGTGCATTTGCAGAAGCGATCAAAAAGAAAAATGAATACAGGATGAAAACAATGCGCAGCATATATTGTCTATATTTTTGGGTTTCGGTATGTGCGGTCACATACCCAATGTTTAAAGATAGAAATTATTTGAATGAACCAAGCTAAGTTCCCCTGGTTAGTCAAAATGGCATGGCGAGATAGTCGCAGGAATCGTAGCCGTCTATTGTTGTTTATTTCCTCCATCGTACTAGGAATTGCAGCACTGGTTGCGATCAATTCCTTTAGTGAGAATCTACAAAAAGATATCAATCAAGAGGCAAAAACACTTTTGGGAGCAGATTTAAACATAGAGTCTGAACTGCCCACATCAGACAGCCTGCAAATGCTATTTGATTCAATCGGAGGTGAACAATCCCGTGCAACTAATTTCATTTCTATGGTACTGTTCCCTAAAAATGGAGGAACACGTTTGGCCCAGATTACCGCACTGGAAGGAAACTTCCCTTTCTATGGCAAGTTTCGCACAATTCCCGAAAAAGCCGCCAAGACCTTTAAAGATGAGTGGAGAGCAGTTGTAGATAAAACACTTTTAATTCAATATGGCATTGAAGTCGGCGACTCAATCAAAATTGGAGAAAAAACTTTCCACATCGAAGGGGCCTTACAATCGATTCCGGGACGCTCTGGAATTGCCTCTTCCATAGCCCCCGTCGTCTACATTCCCATGAAGCACTTGGCAGCAACCCGACTCATTCAACCCGGAAGCCGAGTCGAGTACAATTACTATTTCAAATTCGACGAAACGACTGATGTCGAGGCCATGACGGAAGCGCTAGAGCCTCGTTTTCGCGCAGCCAATATAAGTTGGACTACCGTAGAGGGCAGGAAAAGAAGCATCGGAGAGGCATTTAAAAATATGGCTACTTTTCTCAACCTCGTAGGCTTCATCGCATTATTGTTGGGTTGTATTGGAGTAGCAAGTGCCGTTCATATTTACGTCCGAGATAAGCTAGCGACCGTCGCGATCCTCCGTTGTTTGGGGGTCAGCGGGCGTCAAGCCTTTCTGATTTATTTGCTACAAATACTGATGATGGGCTTGTTGGGAGCCATTATGGGGGCTACCCTGGGCACCGGACTTCAAATATTGCTTCCAAAAGTCATGATCGATTTTCTGCCCATACAGAATATTAGTGCTGACGTTTCATGGTCGGCTATCGGTAGTGGTATCTTTACTGGTCTGGGCATTGCTCTACTGTTTGCCTTACTGCCTTTACTGGCTATTCGCAGGACTTCCCCCTTACGGACACTTCGTGCCTCGTTCGAAAACGAGGACGCTGCGCGTGATCCCCTACGCTGGTTAATCTATGGGCTAATCTTTTGTTTTGTAGCAGGCTTTACCTACTTCCAAACCGGTGGAGAAAGAAGTGCTTTTATTTTTCCTGTTGCCATCGTAATCGCCTTTTTGCTTTTGGCTGCAGTCGCTAAATTACTAATGATCAGCGTTCGTAGATTCTTTCCCGTGGGATGGAGCTACATTTGGAGACAAAGCATTGCCAATCTGTATCGTCCAAATAATCAAACGCTCATTTTAGTCGTCTCCATTGGATTGGGCTCAGCCCTGATTGCCACCTTGTTTTTCGTTCAGGGATTATTATTGAATCAGGTAGAGTTTACTGGTAGAGGGGAACAACCCAATATGATTCTTTTTGATATCCAACCTTCGCAAAGGGAAGGCGTGACCGCTTTAACCAAAGCCAATCAATTGCCACTGATCCAAGAAGTCCCCATTGTTACCATACGCCTGGATCAAATAGACGGAATGAATAGCTCAGCAGTAAGAGCAGATAGTACTAGAAAAACTACAGATTGGGTTTTCCAACGAGAATATCGGGTCACTTACAGGGATACGACCATCGAGTCTGAAACCATCATTGATGGTATTTGGCATGGAGAACAAGAGGGGGCCACGGATAGCATTTATGTATCAATATCCGAAAGTATCGCCATGGATATGGATGCGAAGGTAGGAACAAAGCTACTATTCAATGTACAGGGAGCACAAATTGAAGTTCAGGTAGGAAGTATTCGCAAAATTGATTGGGGACGAATACAAACCAACTTTTTCGTTGTTTTTCCCAATGGCGTACTAGAAAAAGCACCACAGTCCAATGTTATTGTCAGTCGAGTTGGATCAATCGAACAATCTGCCAAGTTCCAACGGGAATTGGTCCAAGCCTTCCCCAACGTATCGGTAATCGATCTCACCCAAATTATCAAGTCTGTAGATGACATTCTCAACAAGGTCTCTCTAGTCATTCAATTTATGGCCTTATTTAGTATTCTTACTGGCTTGTTGGTATTAATAAGCTCTGTCATTTTGAGTAAATACCAAAGAATCAAAGAGAGCGTCTTACTTCGAACACTTGGCGCAAAAGGGAAACAAATTTTGTACATCAATGCCCTTGAGTACTTTTTGTTGGGTGCCTTGGCCACTCTTACGGGGATTGGGCTTTCTTTCATTGGTAGCTGGCTCTTGGCTAAATACAGTTTTGAAATACCTTTCAACCCCAGTTGGACTTCCCCAGCCATTGTATTGTTAAGCATTACCAGTCTGACAGTATTGATAGGTATGCTCAATAGTCGTGAGGTATTGGACAAACCTCCTTTGGAAGTCTTGAGAAAAGAAATCTAAGTTCGAATGGTGAGTACATAGGCAAAGGGATCGAAAAGGTGACGACCTACAAATCGGATCTTCAGACGTTTCCCCCTTTCAAGAGAACTCAAGGGATAGTATTGCAGTCCCAAGAAATCATCGTCAGCCAAAAGCGTATTCATTTCCCGAATATCAACATGCTGCAAAAAGCGACCAGTAGACAAGGATTGCCTCAACAATTTCCTGATTTTAGGTGCAGAATTTTCTTCGTCCAATTCTATTAGCGCAAAAACGGCTACCGACTTTGGTGAAAAAGAAGCGAGGGGAAGACTATCCAGCAATGCCAACTGCTGTCCTCTTTTAGAAAAAAGAAAGGGCTCAAAAGAAAGTTGATGGCGCTCCACCCAAGTTTTTCCATCTTGTTCTAAAATGGAAAAATACAGCAAGATCTCGTCATTTTGGGTGGCCAAAGCCATATCCTCACTGAGGTTTTCGGCAAGTAACTGATGAAAAACAATGCGATTGGCCACTTGAAAAGGCGAGGTAGAAACAGGTTGGGGACCTCGACAGCATAGCAAAAGCATTGCTGCAACATAAGCAATATACTTGAACTGCTTTGTCATTTTTCCATAAATTCATATTCGAAGCCAATGTGAAATAAAGCGTCTCCGGCACTGACTACCGGAGCATTGTTATGGCCAATAATATAGCCATCCTGACTGCAATAAACAGGAATTTCATCATGACCGTGTGGATCATTGATTACGCCCAATAATTCTCCCTTGCTCACTTTAGCACCTGACTGCTGTGTCCACATAAACATCCCTGCTTGTTGTGCTCTAACCCAACTCGTTTTGTTAAAAACAATGGTACTACGCAAAGGAACTGCAGCATCTTCAATCATCCCTTGTGCATGCATCACCCGCCGCAAACCGGCCAAACCATTCTCAATGGAAAAACCATCATAGCGCAAAGACTCTCCTCCTTCAAAAATAATCACCGGCTTCCCCATCCCTGTACTGACCTTACGCAGTGACTTGGGAATATTGCTTTTGCGAATCAGATAAGGCGCAGCAAACTGCCGAGCCAAACGTTCTGCCTTTTCATCACTCACCGCATAGCGAATTTGAGGGTAATTGTACCGACTGCTTCCTCCCGTATGGTAATCAATCCCAAAATCAATCAAAGGCAAGATGTTCTTGGTTAAATTGTAGGCTACCCGAGAAGCCAAAGAGCCATTTTTACTACCCGGGAAATTTCGATTGACGTCCTTACCATCCGCAGTATCTCGAGAGAAATTGATAAAACCGTAAATGTTTAACAGCGGAATCGCAATTACACTACCGGCAATCAAACGCTCAAACAATTGACTTTCGATTGAACGACGAACAATTTCTACTCCATTGATCTCATCACCGTGTACGCCTCCTAAAACCAGCATGGTCGGACCTGGATTCTCGCTGCGAT
>JBCCSR010000185.1:0-8050 GCA_039199865.1 Bacteroidota bacterium | reverse complement strand
GCATTATGTTGGTGCACTTCAGGTTGGCGATTTGATCATTGAGGTTTTGCCTAAAACGGATCGGAAACGAGTGGGAGATGAGGCGTTGTGGCATGGGGTTTTACTGGATATGCTGCGCTATTGTCAATTGATCAAAGTAGACGCTTTGACTTCTGCGCGTTTGCGTTTGCGTTCCAATTCTATATTGGAATTGTATTTTGAAATTTTTCTGACTGAAGTAGAGCAGCTACTCCGTCAGGGTTTGTGCAAGGCTTATCATTTGGAGCAAGGCAATCGAAAAAACTGGAAGGGAAAATTACTTTTTGCCCAACAGATCAATCACAATCACATTCACCAACAGCGGTTTTACACCGAACACGATCGCTATGATTTTGACCATCCCGCCAATCGCATGTTGTATCAGGCTTTGCTTACCCTGTCTACTTTATTGATGGAGGTTCGCCTTCAGCAACGTTTAAAAAAAATTATTGCCCGCTTTCCAAAATTTCCGCCAACGGTTTTTCGAGAACAAGACTTTCAAGCGATTCGTTATACGCGTAGCATGACCAATTATCGAAAAGCACTGGAAATTGCTCGTCTCTTATTGCTCAATTACAGCCCAGATATTCGTGGAGGGGGGCACAATGCTTTGGCCATTATGTTTGATATGAATGTGCTGTTCGAAGAATATGTTTTTCAACAATTGCGAAGAGGGGCTCCGGAGGGCTTGACGGTCCAGCGACAGCAGCAAACCAATTTTTGGAATCGTCGTCAAATTCGACCTGATTTGCTGGTTGAATACCAAGGAAAACGTTTTGTGTTGGATACCAAATGGAAGTTGCTGAAGAAGGCCCAGCCCTCCATGGAGGATTTGAAGCAAATGTATGTCTATTGTCGATTTTTCAATGCCACCCAATCCGTTTTGCTGTATCCACATGTAGCTACGCTCCAAAACTGCCCACCCACGCCCTATCAATCCGTCGAGGCCAGCGCAGAAACCTATTACTGTGCTGTTTTATTTTTACGAGTAGTGGAAGGGCGGCAGCTCAACCGGCAATTGGGGAAAGCGCTCATTCAGCAACTTGATCAGGCGCTTAGCTCTACGGCTAAAGCGCAAAGCACCTGACTTATCTGAAAGGAGACGCGGAGCGGGCTTGCTATTTGCAACAGCTATACGTAAGTTTGCAAAAATAATTTCGGGTCTACCTACCTACAGATCTACAAAAAACACCAAATCAATAAGGTGAGACGTCCATAATTCAATCGGGATCCAATTACTCAAGGGAATGATTATTCAGTCGTGGCAATCCGGTCTGGCATCAGACAGGTTCTGTTCGACCTTAACTAAAAACAAAAAAGACAGATGAAAGTCCATTTAAAACGTCAAGATCAAGCCGTTCATTTTTTGGGAACCAATAGTATTGGAAACAGCATTCACATTGATAGTAGTGCCATTGGGCCAGCAGAAAGCAAAGGAGTTAGTCCCATGGAGCTTTTATTGATGGGCGTTGCGGGTTGTAGTAGTATTGATATTGTCATGATTTTGGAAAAAATGCGCCAACCTCTAGATGATTTGGAGATCTTTGTGGAAGGAAAGCGAGCCGATGAGGTCCCCAGAGTTTTTACCGATATTCAACTGCGTTTTGTATTCACTGGCCATCTCAAGAAAGACAAAGTGGAGAGTGCAATTGAAATATCTTTGGCCAAATATTGCTCCGTGTCTAAAATGCTAGAAAAGACGGCAAAAATTGATTACGTCTACGAAATAAAAATTCCCCAGGATGCCTAATGGTCCATTGATTGAAAGGACCAGTTTACTCTAAAAACGTCATACATACCAATTTTCATGAAATTCGAAACCAAAGCGATTCGGATACAGACGCCGACGACTGCCGAGCAGGAACATAGTACCGCCATTTTTCCCACCTCTAGTTTTGTATTTGACAATGCAGAGCAAATGCGTGCCATGTTTGCTGGAGAGCTTGATGGAAATATCAATAGCCGCTTTACCAATCCCAATTGTCAGGAATTGGAACGCAAGATGGCGGCGCTGGAAATGACCGACACGGCGGTGAGTACTGCGTCGGGGATGTCAGCCGTATTTAGTTCTATCATGGGTTTACTAGAGCAAGGAGATCATCTTTTGGCTTCTCGAGCTTTGTTTGGAACGAGCCATTCTGTTTTTACCAATTGGTTGCCCAAATGGGGCATTGATTGCACCTTCATTGAGCCCAACGCACCAGATACTTGGGAAGCCGCTTTGCAACCCAATACGAAAATGTTTTTCGTGGAAACGCCCTCCAATCCCATCTTGGCCATCGTAGATCTAGAAAAGGCAAATGATTTTGCCAAAGCCCACGGATTAATTTTTAATGTCGACAATTGTTTCGCCACCCCTTATTTGCAGCAACCCGCTCAGTTTGGCGCCGATTTGATCATTCATTCCGCTACTAAGTTCATTGATGGTCAGGGAAGAGTGACCGCTGGGATTGTGGCTGGAAAGGAAGAATGGATGGAACCCATCAAAAAATTCCATCGAAATGCGGGACCGACAATGTCACCATTCAATGCTTGGATTTTATCCAAAAGTTTAGAAACACTAGCCGTTCGAATGGATCGTCATTGCTCAAACGCCCTGCATCTGGCAGAAGTGCTGAGCCAGCACGAGCAGTTGAGCCGAGTCAATTATCCCTTTTTAGACAGTCATCCGGCATACGCCATTGCCAAAAAGCAAATGCGGCAAGGAGGAGCTTTGTTGACCATGGAAGTGAAGGGAGGGCTAGAGCAGGGGCGTCGATTTTTGGATCACCTACAATTGCTTTCTCTAACGGCCAATTTGGGAGATAGCCGAACGATTGCTACCCATCCGGCTTCAACGACCCATGCCCGTCTGAGTGAAGCTGAACGATTGGAGGCGGGAATCACCAATGGTATGATCCGAATTTCAGTTGGTCTGGAGCATGTTGACGATTTATTGGCAGATATTGATCAAGCATTAGTGAAAAGCGAAATCAAATAATCGGTAAGATTTGTTAACTTTGAAGAAAACCAGTTGCTATGAGTCTTACTCCCCAAAATTGTCAATATCCTTTACCCATTGAGATCGACGATCTGAACTATTATCATCACGAGCAAAGTTTGCCTCTTGAGTCTGGGAGACAGTTGCCTCATTTTACAGTTGCCTACCATACTTACGGTCAGCTCAATACAAGTAGAGACAATGTCATTTGGGTCTTTCACGCTTTGACTGCCAACTCTGAGGTAGCCGACTGGTGGAGTGGTCTATTCGGTCCTGGCCGAATTTTGGATCCTGAGCAATACTTCATTGTTTGTCCCAACATTTTGGGCTCTTGCTACGGGACGACGGGAGCCAGAAGTATCAATCCCGAAACGGGGGTGGCTTATGGGATGGATTTTCCGCTCATTACTATTCGCGATATGGCCAAGGTCCATGAGTGTTTGAGAGCACATCTGGGAATTGAAAAAATTCATTTGGCCCTCGGGGGATCCTGTGGAGGACATCAGATTCAGGAATATACCTGGTCTTTTCCCGAAAGGGTACGACAAATGGCGATGTTGGTGACGAGTCCCAAAGAAACGGCCTGGGCCATCTCTATTCATGAGGCCGGACGAATGTCTATCGAGGCAGATCCGAGCCATCGGGAGAATACAGACGCTGCGGGAAGCAAAGGCTTGCAAGCCGCTCGCGCCATGGGATTGCTGGGCTATCGCACCATTCAAGCCTACATCGATACCCAAACGGATCTGGAAGAAAAAATGGATGGCTTTAAAGCTGCTTCCTACGTACGTTATCAAGGACTTAAACTGGATCGTCGTTTCTACACGCATTGTTACTGGTATTTGCTCAAAGCCCTAGATAGCCATGACATAGGTAGAGGCAGAGGAGGGGCAGCCCATGCCCTTAGTCAGATCAATGTCCCCGCTTTGGTCATTGGGATTGATACTGATATGTTGATTCCACCGATGCAGCAAAAATTTATTGTAGAACATTTGCCCAAAGCCGTTTATCGAGAGATCCATTCCAAATATGGGCATGATGGCTTTTTAATTGAGTCGGAGCAAATCAATCAGATCATTGGTGATTGGATTTGCGCCTATTCTGAGAAAGAGGACTGTAATTTTGTCAATGGTTAATGTCCAGGTTGCTTTGTCTGGGGCTACAATGCCACTAACGATTGCTCAAACCCAATGAGCGTTTGACAAAATGCTTAAAGTATTCCGCTTTTTTAAAGCCAATGAGATTGACCATCTTGGCATTCCAAAGTGGAATGTACGTCTCTTTTGAATGTTGTGGACTAAAATCATGGGGTAGGTGATTCTGATAATATTCGTCTGCCAGTTCAATATCGTATTCTGCCAAATACCGAATAAAACGATACAAGGTTTGGAGATAAAAAAACTCGTGTTTTTTTAAGTATACTGGGCGATGCATGTTCAGGTAGTCGAGCATATCAATCCTCAAGTCAATTAAGGCTTTTCGAATACCCGTAGGATCTTTCTTGGTAATTTGTCCGGATGGCCGTTCCCGGATGACGACGCTGACCTCATGATCGTGAATCACTTGATCATTGACTTGAATGATGCGAAAAATTAGGTCGTAGTCTTGTTGAAATTTGCGTGATTCGTCCCAAGCATTGACTTTATCCAGGTATTTGCGATTCCAAAGATTGCAACAGGTATTTCCTTGGCTTAGCCCTTCAAACAAACCCATGATGGGATCCTCCCAGGGTTCCATAATAAAAGTACTGCCATCGAGTTTCTGGTATCGAGGCGTCCCCACCAAGAGCGGGTCTTGCTCGGTAAGCATGGCCAATTGACGTTCTAGTTTGTTGCTCAGCATTAGGTCATCTGCATCCAGAAATTGAATCCAATTGCCTTTGGAGTGGGCCAATCCCATGTTTCTAGCGGCTGGTGCACCTGCCTTGGTTTGGGAGTAAAACTGAATCTTTCGCGGAAAGCGCTGGGCGTATTGCGCTAAAATGCTGGGGGTTCCATCCGTCGAATTGTTGTCGACTAGAATGAGCTCGAAATGTGGATAAGTTTGTGCCAGTACAGACTCAATGCCTTGAGCAACGTATTTTTCTACATTATGGCAAGGAATAATTACAGAAACAAAATCAGACATAGTCAATCGGTTTGCTGAATTTGTTCCAATTACCATGCCTGCCGTGTTGGATAAAGTTTGGGTAGTGGTCGGATCAACTAAAGGTTTGGGTTTGGACGTCGAGCTTAGTTGGCTCCTACTGATCAAAACTTGAGCATAAACTCCGTTAGATTTTCTCCCGTTTCGAGATGGAGCTTTTTGCGTAGCCGATAGCGGCTGGCTTCCACTCCTCGAACGGTTAGGTTCATCAGATTGGCGATTTCTTTGGTGGAAAGATTCATACGTAAATAGGCACACAAGCGATGATCATTTGGACTGAGTTGGGGATATTTACCTTGTAACCTTTGAAGAAAATGGTGATGAACTTGGTCGAAATGCTTGGCGAACTGTTCCCAATCATTATCCAGTTGGTTGTCTACATTCAAAAGGCGCATGATGCGGTTGATTTCCTTCTTAACCAACTTGGAATCACTACTACTGCCCGCTAGCTTTTTCAATTCTTTTTGGATACGGACCAATATTTCTCCCTTTTGAGTAAGGTGCAAGGTAGCGGAGGCCAGCTCCTTATTTTTGTGTTGGATTTCCAATTGTAGCTTTTCATTGCGTAAGTGGCTTAACTTTTCCTTGGTGGCCGTTACGATTTGTTGATGCTCCACTTCTCGTTCTTGCTGTTCTGACTTGAGAGCCTCGGTTGCTTTTTGGTATTTTTGTTTTTGAAAGTACAGTAAGGTGGCAATCAGGGCCAAAAACAATAGAAAGTAAACGACCCAGGCAATAGGATGAGCATACCAAGGGGGGCTAATTTGGAAAGGGTAGCTGAGTTGCTCTGGACTTTGTTGATTGTATCTAGCCCTTAGGTGGAAAGTATATTTTCCGGGCGATAGATTATTGTATTCTTTTGCGGCCTTACTGGACCAATCTGACCAAGTGGGTTCCAAACCTTCTAGCCAATAGCTATATTCCACATCATCGGTAGCGGCGTAAAGGCTGTTGGAATAACTAAAGGAGATGGCATTTTGCTGGGGACCCAATAGCAATCTTTCCCTTTCCGCTTTGGCAAGAGGGTTTTCTTTCGCTGTATACCCACCAAAAATCAGACTGTCGGTGGTGCCCAATAAATAAACTTCGTTAAGAAAAATTTGGAAAGAAGACTTTTGGACTTTGCTCTTTTCTGGAGAAAAATGAATCAATCCCTTGTCCGAACCGATAAAAACATTGTGTTGGTCAACGGGATAAATATTTTCAAAACCAGCCAACATTTGTCCAGATAATTGGGGGAAAACTTTTTTCTGGATTTGTTTGGTCAGCCCTTCATCTTCCACGAGCAACATGCCTACTTCCTCTCCAATCATATACCAAATATTGCCCTGTTGATCCTCTTGTAATACTTTGACCTTTGCTTCTTGACCTAGAATATCGTTAAAAGTAGGATAAGTGAAAAAGTTATCTTTGGCGACATCATAGCGGAAAATACCCGTTTCAGCGGTGACGAGAATTTGGCTTTTGATTTTGAAGACGTGATTGTTCAAATTGGAAGGCAAGCCATCATTTTGTCCATAAAAGCGAACAGCTAACTCTTCGAGGTTGTCCTTGACCCGAATTTTGTAAATCCCTCGATAGGGGTGAGACATCCAAAAACTACCTGTTTCGTCCCTTACCATGATTCTGGCGCTTTCTTTGAGGCCTTCGAGTGTTCCTTTGAAACGCCATTCTTTGCTCTTTTTTTCAAATAGCTGCAATCCCTCATAATGTCCTCCCACCATGAGATTTTCGGTATGTGGAAGAAAGATCCAACCTCCCATTACGGATGAAATCTTTTTGGCTTTTTGGTTTTGGATCAAGAAAGTACCATCATTATGACCTAAAACAAGTTGTTCGCCAACTACATCCAAGCCCCAACATTGTCCCGTGGACTGCTCCACCAGCTCAAAGCCTTTTTTATCAAATGGATCATAATAACTTTGCCAGGGGCGTTGATACAAACCATTAACGGTGGCGCAATAGAGTTGTCCTTCGTGAATTTGGCTGGCATAAACGGAACCTTCTAGGCTACCATCAGGGAAGAAATTACTAAAAGGAGAGCTGAGTTCTATGAAATCAATGCCATTATCCAGGCCCAGCCAAACGTTGGCATTTTTGTCGACCGTAAGCCCCAAAACATGGTTATTTTGTAGGCCTGTTTTTTTGTTGATGTGCTGCCGGACTTTTCCCTTGGCGTCCAAAACAATCATGCCATCTAGTGCAGTTCCGATGACCAATTGTTGATCGTCGAGCAATTGGGCAGAGTGAATGCGTGTTTTTCGTAGAAATGCGTCGGCTTCGGTCCTCCACTTTTGTAGGGTGGACAGATTGTAAAAATAGATGCCCGACTTTAGGCTAACAAATAGTACTTGACCATCTGGTCTAGTAAGGATTTCAATTACTTGTGCGGAGAAATCCTGTCCTCCGGGCAATGGAATGAATCGATCATTTTGAAAGACAAATAAGTCCTGGTTATCTCTCTGGGCGACAATTTGATTGTTGAGAGTACCCATGAAATTGATGCGTCCATCTAAGGTGTAACTGTTGATTTGTCCATTTTCTAGCAGGAGGATTTTACTGGTTGAGAGAAAGAAAATTTGTTCCTCTAAAATGATAATGGTCCAAATATCTGCGAAATTGCGATGTCCAGGGGGGATCAAGTCGTTAAGGGAATGGTAAAAGAGCATTCCATTGGAGTCGGGGGCATAGTAACCAATTTCTCCTTGACCTCCGGCGTAGATTTTCCCATCTTTAGCGATGGCGATAGATCGGATGATGGTTCGGTTGGCATTGGGAAAGACTTGCCAGCGATTGCCACTAAAAGTCAGCAAACCATTATTATTGGCAAAATACATGATACCTTGTTCATCCTGGACAATTTTCCAGGTCTGTGTTCCCCCGCGATAGGTTTCTTTACTGTAGTTG
>JBCCSR010000184.1:0-8077 GCA_039199865.1 Bacteroidota bacterium | reverse complement strand
TTGCGCTACCATTACTTACTGGAAAAATAAACCGATGGACGTAAAGGAATCAAAAACAGCAAACCTCTCCCCTCGCGCGAAAGAAGATTACGAATTCGTGCAAAGAGCAATCGACGGTGATCAAAAAGCTTATGCCGTTTTGATGGACCGCTACCGTAACTCAATTTTTCACATGATGCTGAAAATGGTCAGCAACCGTGAAGATGCCGATGATCTTACCTTGGAAGCCTTTGGCAAAGCATTTAATAAGTTGCCCAGTTATGCACCTCGTTATGCTTTCAGCACTTGGTTATTCAAGATTGCCATTAACAATTGTATTGATCACATCAGAAAGAAACGACTTCATCTCCTCTCAATTGATGATCCAATTGAGCCCAACAGTGAGCACGACTTTTCCAGCAACATTCGTTCTGGCGCGCTCGATCCTGAGCAGTGTTTTATTCGCCAGCAAAGGGTTAGTTTGATGCGTACCGTACTCACCAAATTGAGCGATAAGTATCGCTTGATGATTGAATTGCGCTTTTTTGAGGAGCTCAGCTACGATGAAATTGCCCGAGAACTGGATATTCCACTGGGTACTGTAAAGGCCCAATTGTTTAGAGCAAAAGAAATTTTATACAACATTTTACAATCTCCTGGCGCACAAGCTTATTTGGAACAAAATCCAAAACATTCTAAAAGATACAAAAGACGTATGGAAAGAGCTGCGCTCACTGCTTCATAGCGTGCTGCCAACAGAGGAATATGGCTTTGACCTCAGATCAAAGGTCTAAAAAACAAAACGAACATCGGAATGAAACAGCATTGCTTTCATTCCGATTTGTTTGTTAAGGGCTTCTACTGGGTCCTACTAATGTACAAATTAGTATCTTCGGGTTTTGACAAAGTAGGTTTCTCTAAAGATGCAGCAAATCAAGTCTTATTTTCCTCAATTATCTGAATCGCAGATTCACCAATTCGAACAGCTGGGCGCTTTGTATACCGAATGGAATGCAAAGATCAATGTTATTTCCCGCAAGGATATTGACAACCTTTACGAGCGTCATGTTTTGCATTCTTTAGTGATTAGCCGCTTTATTCGTTTTCATTCCGGGGCAGATATTCTCGATTTGGGAACGGGGGGAGGCTTTCCCGGTATTCCCCTCGCTATTTTTTTTCCACAAACGAAATTTACTTTGATTGATGGAACACGTAAAAAAATAAAAGTGGTTCAAGAGGTGGTTAATGCTTTGGGCTTGGATAATGTCGAGGCTAGGCAGGTAAGGGCAGAGGAGTTGAAAAAGATGAAGTTTGACTTTGTCGTTAGTCGAGCAGTGGCGGCCATCGATCAATTGATGCTTTGGTCACAGCGCTTACTGAAGAATCAAGAAATGCATGCTCTACCCAATGGTTTGATTGCTTTGAAAGGAGGACGCATTCAATCAGAAATTAAATTGCTTCCCCGCGGAGCCTATAAAGAAATTTACCCCATCAGTGATTATTTTTCTGAACCCTTTTTCAAAGAAAAGTATTTGGTTTACGTTCAACGTTGAGTTGGACATTCATCCGGTATTTTCATAAACTGGTAATCTATCTTCTTTCCGATTGTTGGGAACATGCTATCATGAGTACTTTGGGATTATGAGAATTACCAAGTCCTGCTGGATTTTATTATTTTTAGCAGAATTAAACTCAGAAATAATATGAGACGATACTTATTTGCCTTGCTCTTATCGTGCCTGACCCTGCCGATTTTGGCGCAAGTGACCTTTCCAACGAATGGGATAAAAGACAACCGCGAAGACCTTTATGTATTTACCAACGCAATCATCCATACTGCTCCTGACCAAAAAATAGAGCAGGCAACAATGGTCATTCGCAAAGGTAAAATTGAGGCGATAGGCAATAAGATCGCCCTTCCCAAAGGGGCTTTGATTGTCGATTTGCAAGGGAAACACATTTATCCTTCCTTCATCGATATTTATTCAGACTATGGAATTCCAGAAGCCAAAGAAGGAGCAAGACGGAGACGTGGGGAACAACAAATAGTTTCCAAAAAGGAAGGTGCTTACATGTGGAACCAGGCATTGAAACCGGAGTTTCGAGCTCACGAACATTTCAAAGTAGATGCCAAATCCGCAAAGTCCTTTTTAAAGTCTGGTTTTGGAGCGGTGTTGAGTCACCAAATGGACGGCATCTCAAGAGGAACGGGTACCGTAGTTTTACTGGGTGACGCAAACGAGCATGAGGTAATGGTTAAGGATGTGGCCAGCCATCACCTTTCTTTCAAAAAAGGAACGAGTACGCAAAGCTATCCGGGCTCATTGATGGGAGGGATTGCTTTGTTACGGCAGACGTACCTAGATGCAGAATGGTACAAAAAAAGTGGGCATCAGAAAGAATATAATATTTCATTGGCTGCCTGGAACGAGGTAAAGACATTGCCACAAATTTTTGAAGTCAGAGATTTGCAAGAAGCTTTTCGAGCCAGCAAATTAGGGAAAGAATATGGGATTACTTACACCATGATTGGCAGGGGAGATGAGTACAAAAGAATAGAGGCAGTCAAAGCAACGGGAGCTACCTTTATTTTACCACTTAATTTTCCTAAGGCCTACGACGTGGAAGACCCTTTCGATGCATTGGAAGTTTCTCTCAGTGATTTAAAGCATTGGGAGTTGGCGCCAAGTAATCCTGCGCGCTTGGTAGAGGCAGGCATTAACATTGTAATTACTACCCACGGATTAAAAGACAAAGGTCAACTCATCAAGCAAATTCAGCAGGCCATGGAGCACGGACTCTCTGAAGTTGCGGCCTTCAAGGCATTGACCACTACACCGGCGCGCTTGCTGGGCATCGATAAAGAAGTAGGAAGTTTGGCCACCGGGAAGCTGGCGAATTTTATCATTAGCTCCGGGCCTATTTTTGAAAAGGGGAGTAAAATTTATCACAATTGGGTGAAAGGGAAACCGCATGTTTTTAGCCAGCTCGATGCGGTTGACTTAAGCGGAAAATACAATCTAAAAGTTGGAGATCAGGAATACAATCTACTGGTGGAAGGAGTACCCGGTAAAGCAGAAATGAAAATGGTGATCAATGATTCTACTTCGATCAAAGTAAAACATCGTTACGAAGAAGGATTGTTGTATCTGTCGTACAAACCCCAAAAAGAACAGCCTGAAGTGGTTCGACTTTCCGGAACTGTTCAACGTGAGGAATGGTCGGGTAGAGGAAATCTAACGGATGGGCAGTGGGTATCCTGGAATGCTAAACAGACTAGTTCCGAGGATCAAAATAAAGCAGTAGTTGAAAAGAAGGATGTAGACGTGGTGGAAGGAAAAGAAGTTGGAGAAGTGATTTATCCTTTCTTAGCTTTTGGAAATACCAGTTTACCCCGAGCCAAAAATTACCTAATTAAAAATGCAACGGTATGGACCAACGAGCAAGAAGGCATCCTAAAAAATGCAGACGTATATGTTAGCAATGGAAAGATTGCAGAAATCGGGATCAATCTAGCAGTAAAAGATGCAGCAGTGATTGATGCGACGGGCAAACACTTGACTTGTGGAGTCGTTGACGAACATTCGCACATTGCCATTTCCCGTGGGGTGAATGAATGTACGCAGGCCAATACTGCCGAGGTACGCATTGGTGATGTGATTGATGCAGAAGATATTGACATCTATCGTCAATTGGCAGGAGGAGTCACTACCTCTCAATTGTTGCATGGATCGTGCAATCCCGTTGGTGGTCAATCTGCGATTGTCAAATTGCGTTGGGGTTACACTCCAGAGGAAATGAAGTTTGAAAATGCGGCGGGCTTTATCAAATTTGCCTTGGGGGAAAATGTCAAACGATCGAGAGCCTCCTCCAACAGTCGCTATCCGAATACGCGCATGGGAGTCGAACAGGTTTTTGAAGATGCCTTTACTCGTGCCAAAGAATACGAGCAGCAAAAAGCAGCTGGTGGAGCTGATTTTCGAAAAGATTTGGAAATGGAAGCAGTTCTGGAAATCCTCAATAAGAAAAGATTTATCAGCTGTCATTCTTATGTTCAGTCGGAGATCAATATGCTGATGCATGTTGCTGAAGCTCATGATTTCACTGTCAATACCTTTACCCATATTTTGGAAGGCTACAAAGTAGCAGATAAAATGAAAGCACACGGAGCGGGAGGATCTTCCTTTTCCGATTGGTGGGCCTATAAATATGAAGTCATTGATGCCATTCCTTATAATGGTGCTTTAATGCATGAGCAAGGAGTGGTCACGGCCTTTAACTCAGATGATGCGGAGATGGCACGTCGACTCAATCAGGAAGCGGGGAAAGCCTTAATGTATGGCAATGTTCCCGAGGAGGAGGCCTGGAAATTTGTGACGTTAAACCCCGCTAAGCTCCTCCACATCGATGATCGTGTTGGTAGCATTAAAGTAGGAAAAGATGCAGATTTGGTGATCTGGTCAGATTATCCCATGTCGATTTATGCGAAAGCAGAAAAGACTTTTATCGATGGCATTAAGTTTTTTGATCGAGAAGAAGATAAAAAAATGCAAGCAACCATTCAGGCCGAGCGAAATCGTCTGATCCAAAAAACATTGGCTGCGAAAAATGGAGGCGCAAGAATGCAGGTGCCTCGTAAGAAACGCTCCAAACACTATCATTGTGATGATTCAGAAGATGAGATGGTCGATTAGACCATCGGGAAATCATTGCCAATATTGACAAGCAAAAAAGATCAATCCAATTAGTCAGTAATCGACGAGCGTAGCATGGTGCAACAATCGTCGTGTAAATTTATACTTTTATGAAATACCTTATTTGGCTCCTTTCCCTTCTTGTTTTTAGCCCAACCGTTTGGGCACAGCAAACTCCTGCCCCTCCTCAAAGCAGAGCCATTGCTATTGTTGGAGCAACTGCTCATTTGGGAAATGGTGAAGTGATCGAAAATAGTTTTATTGCCTTTGAGGATGGAAAATTGACCATCGTGGCAGATGGTCGTTTGGTCAAACCTGATCGAAACAAAAACTATCAGATTATTCAGGCTACGGGCAAGCACGCTTATCCTGGCTTGATTGCTCCTAATTCGCAATTGGGTTTGATCGAGATCGGTGCCGTCAGTGCAACTCGTGATGCGGATGAAGTTGGTTTGTTAAACCCGAACGTACGATCCATCATTGCCTACAATACAGATTCGCGAGTGACCCCAACGGTTCGATCTAATGGCGTTTTACTGGCGCAGATTGTTCCACAGGGTGGACGCATTTCTGGAAGTTCTTCTGTCGTTGAACTGGATGCTTGGAATTGGGAAGATGCCGCATATCGGACTGATGATGGCATTCACCTAAATTGGCCGAGAGCGATGACTTGGACGGGCTGGCGAACTGGAAGTCCCTACATGAAAAAAAACGAAAAATATACAGAACAGGTCAAGGAGATCAAGGCGTTTCTTAAGGAGGCTAAAGTGTATATGGATCTGGCATCCGTAGAGGAAAAAAACCTCAAGTTTGAGGCAATGCAAGGATTGTTTGATCAAAGCAAAACCCTATTTGTACACACCAATGCTTCCAAAACTATTGCTTCGGCGGTATTGATGGCCAAAGAGTTTGGGCTCAAATTGGTAATTGTTGGTGGAGCCGATAGTTGGTTACAAACGGATCTGTTGCGTGAGAATAATGTGGCAGTAATTTTAAGGCCAACGCAAAGACTACCCGGAAGAGAGGATACCGATATTGATCAGCCTTTTAAAACGCCTAGCCTTTTACAGCAAGAACGCGTGCTCTTTGCCTTCGGAGGGGGAGGCTCCTGGCAACAACGCAACCTGCCCTTTCAAGCAGGACAGGCCGTAGGTTTTGGATTGGATTATGAAAAAGCCATTGCCGCTTTGACTCTCAATACCGCAAAGATATTGGGAATCGATAAGACCGTGGGCTCTTTGGAGGTTGGAAAGGATGCGACCCTAATTGTTTCCGAAGGAGATGTGCTGGATATGCAAACTTGTAAGGTGGAACACGCTTTTATTCGTGGGAAAGCCATCGACTTGGACAACAAGCAAAAGGCGCTGTACCGAAAATACAAGCAAAAATACAGTAGGTAACTTAAGCAAAACGTAAGAAATATTTAAGGAAGACTTAAAAAATAAGTGCCCTGGACAAAAACATTGGCAAAAAACAGCATTAACAAATATATAACAGCATCCCGGCGTTAATTGTAGTAAATTGGAAGAGGTTTTGTAGCCTTTTATGCAGAGGAAGCAAAGTTTTTAAACCGCTTTATTATGAAGAATCAATCGAACACCAAAATGAGGGACCTGTTGCTTATCGCATTTCTCGCTATATTTTCCTTTCATCAATTAGGCGCTCAGGACAGTCTACAGCATCAGGAGAGAAAGGAAAAAATTGTGATGGACGGTCAAATCGTTACTGCCTTCATTACCGAAACAGATACTTTTATCGTTGCTGATCTCGAAGATGTGAGCGTCTCTTCCCTTCGCTTTTACGAAAACAAAGCGGAATATCGCCGTTATTTGATGTATCGTCGCTATGCCGCCATTGTCTATCCCTACGCCAATGATGCCATCAAAATTTTCCGCGAAGTAGACTATGCCACCAAGACGATGAAGAAACGCAAACGGAAAAAATACATTCGAAAACTGGGCAAAAGGCTCAAAAAGGACTTTAAAAAGCCCCTCAAAAAATTGACCAAAACCCAAGGAAAGATCCTAATCAAAATGATCGAAAGGGAGTTGGATACACCTTTCTACGATTTGGTCAGAGGCCTACGAGGTAAGTTGTCTGCCATGTACTGGAACCAACTTGGAAAGTTCAATGGCTATCGCCTCAAAGAAGGATACATCGAGGGAGACGATCCCATTTTAGACGCCGTGTTGAAAGATTTCAACATCTCCCATCAGGTATTGGAAGCCAAAACAACAGAGTAGTCCGCTCCCTAATTTCACGTTGAATAAGATCAAGCAGAAAAAAGTTTAAACCAATCCCTACGGATTGGTTTAAACTTTTTAGTATCCTTGTGGTTGAGAGCCTGATGAACCAATCCACGGGCTTTCAAAATCAATTTACAAATCACATTCATCAACTCCATGCTTGACTATAGCAATCCCGAACTACTCGTCCAAAGTAACATTGACTCATCGGAAGGAACCATTCGTTGGCGAAGTCCTTCCAATTTGGCGCTCATCAAGTATTGGGGTAAATTTGGGCGTCAATATCCCCGTAATCCGTCCATTAGTTTTACCCTGGATCATGCCTTTACAGATACGCAATTGCAATATCTTCCCAAGAAAGATGCGGAGCTTGATATTGAGCTAGAGTTTTTTTTTGAAGGTCAAAAGAATGAGGCTTTTCGTCAAAAAGTAATGCGTTTTTTGGAAGATATCCTGCCCATCTTTCCCTTTTTAAAACAGTTTCGACTGCGCATTCATTCAAGCAATTCTTTTCCCCATTCTGCGGGTATTGCTTCCTCTGCTTCCAGTATGAGTGCTTTGGCACTTTGTCTGTGTAGTATGGAAAAACAACTCTTTGGTACTTTGGAAGAAGATATGGCCTTTCGCCAAAAGGCATCTTACATTGCTCGATTGGGCTCGGGAAGTGCCTGCCGTTCGGTTTATTCAACCATGGCGATTTGGGGAGAAAACGATGCAGTTGCTACAGCATCGAATGACTATGCCATTCCTTACCATCAATCGATTCATGAAGTGTTTAAAAACTACCATGATGATATTTTGATTGCCAGTAGAGGTGAAAAAAGTGTATCGAGTAGGGCTGGCCATGCCCTGATGGAGGGCAATATTTATGCAGCCAATCGCTACGCTCAAGCCCGCCAACGATTCACCAGTTTGCTCCAAGCACTTCAGTCTGGCGATCTAGAACGATTTGGACAGATTACCGAAAATGAGGCTTTGACGCTTCATGCTCTGATGATGACTTCTGAACCTTCTTATTTACTGATCCGGCCAAATACCCTGGAAATGATCGAACGGGTTCGAGCCTATCGTTCATCGACCAAAAATGCCCTTTACTTTAGCCTAGATGCGGGCCCTAACCTTCACTTGCTCTATCCCGATGCCATTCGTACTGAGGTC
>JBCCSR010000183.1:0-8078 GCA_039199865.1 Bacteroidota bacterium | reverse complement strand
CCAAACCCTGGCACAAAACTTATTTCTCAATCAAGCTCGTTTGGATTCCCTAGTGGTCGGCGAAGATGAAATTGAAGCTCAGTTGGATGCTCGGATTACCCAAATCTTAGCTTATATGAACAATGATCCTTCTCAGTTTCGAGAGTTTTATGGAGCTACTATTGCGGAGGTCAAAGAGCAATTTCGAACGGATTTGGAAAATAAGCTACTCATCGAGCGTATGCAGGCCAATGTCATTGCCGATGCTACGGTGACTCCCTCGGAAGTCAAAGAATTTTTCAGTCGAATTCCTCAGGACAGTCTTCCTTATTTCAACTCCGAGGTCGAGGTCGGCGAAATTGTCCATTACCCCGTGATTAATCCGGAGGAAAAAGCGAAGGCACGAAAGAAATTGGAAGAGCTAAAACAAAGAATATTGGAAGGAGAAGACTTTGGTGAATTGGCTCGCCGCTACTCCGACGATGTTGGTTCCGCGCGTTCCCCCAATGGCGGTGGTGATCTAAGTTGGGTGCAACGTGGACAATTCGTTCCTGAATTTGAGGCAGCGGCCTACAATTTGGAGAAAAATCAACTCTCAGATATCGTAGAATCAGAATTTGGTTTTCACCTAATCGAGTTGCTGGAAAGACGTGGTAATTCTATTCATACCCGTCATATTTTGATCAAACCAGAAATTACAAAAGCGGATCTCGATTTGGCGGTTCAACATTTGGATTCCATTCGTAATCTAATCGTTGTAGACTCCATGCCTTTTGCCTATGCTGTCAAACGCTTTTCCAACGAAAAGCAACAAAGCTACAGCAATGGCGGTAACTTGGTTAACCCCAAATCGGGCAATACTTTTTTTGAAATTGCAGATTTGGATCCCGACATTTACTTTACCATCGATACGATGGAAATCGATGATTTGTCCTCACCATTTGCTTTTAAAGTAGGTCCAAGCGAAACGGCATTCCGGATGGTTTTACTCAAGTCCAGAACCAAACCCCATCAAGCCGACTTAGCTCTGGATTATTCCAAAATTAAAGCGGCAGCCCTGGAGTCCAAGAAAAACCTGTTTATCAACGACTGGGTGGAATCTAAAATTAGAGATACCTATATCTCAGTCGACCCCAGTTATGGAACTTGTGAAATTTTGAAAAAGTGGAATGCTCGAAAGATCAGCCCGTAGCAACAGATCGATCTGTTGCGCTCTTGGTTGGGTAAAAAAAATGCTCCAAGTTGGAATCCAACTTGGAGCATTTTTTTTGGGTCCAGCTGAAGTGCTCTTCCTCAAAATGCCACTCGGATTTTCTCGGCAATTTCAGCAAGCTCTTCTGGTGACAGTTCCAATTTTCCTCCATTAAAATCAATATCACCGATTTCATTCATCGGAATGAGATGAACATGTGCGTGGGGAACTTCCAAACCTGCGACGGCAACGGCCACTCGCTCGCAGGGCATGACTTGATCAATGGCCTTGGCTACTTTTTTAGAAAAAACCATCAAGCCCGCAAGCAGATTGTCATCTAAGTCAAAAAAGTAGTCGATCTCCTTTTTGGGAATGACGAGGGTATGGCCTTTCTTTAGGGGGAAAATGTCGAGAAAAGCCAGATAATCCTCGCTCTCCGCAATCTTATGGCAAGGAATATCACCATTGATAATTTTGGTAAAGATGCTGGCCATGTCTACTCAATTGTAATTTCCATGACTTCAAATTCCATGTTGCCACGTGGCGTTTCAACAGTGGCAATTTCACCAACTTTTTTTCCCAACAATCCTTTTCCAACGGGAGAACTAACAGAGATTTTACGACTTTTCAAATCTGCTTCAGACTCGGAAACCAACTTGTAAGTGATCTCTTTTTCATTCTTAACATTCTTAATGCGAACGGTGGACAAGACAACAACTTTGGAAGTATCTAGCTGGCTAGCGTCTAAAATTCGTGCATTGGCCATCACTTTTTCCAGTTCATTAATCTTTAATTCCAACATGCCTTGTGCATCTTTGGCAGCATCATACTCTGCATTTTCCGACAAATCTCCCTTCTCACGGGCCTCGGCAATAGCTTGGGCAACTTTCTTACGGCCTTCTGATTTCATCTCGTCTAATTCAGCGGAAAGTTTGTCATATCCTTCTTGTGTCAAATAGGTATATTTCGACATTGTTCTTAATTTTCGTTAAAAAATGATACTGAAATCCAGCATTGATGGTGCATTTCAGTTTTTGGATCCAACGCATTGTTTTCCTAATACAACAATCTGCAATCTTCCTTGTTCGAAGATGGCAGATGCCCCAGAGTTTTGACGGAAATCCCGCCCGCTAACGAAAGCGGTGACAAAATTTTAACCAAAAACTTTGGACAATTCAGGTTAAGCGAAGGGAATTTAGAAACATTTGAAGCTATGAAATAGTTCGTTGGTATTCTAAATTAATCTTGAAACATTATACTAAGAACGCCCCTACACAATAGGAGCGTTCTTTTTCAGATCGTACTTAAAGGTACAAAATTTAGTGGATTTACCTAATTTTTAGGGGGATATTTTCTTCCCGCAATTCCTGCTAAAGTCCACTAGGATCAAATTGACGAGCAATACCAAACCACTTCAATACCCGTTCACCAAGCCCAGGAGCATTGACGTGAATCAGATAAACACCACTTGCAACCGGAATCCCCTTACTATTTTTTAGATCCCACTCGAGATCTGGGACAATCTGGTTACGGACAATCCCTCGATTATTGCCTTGAGGAATCGAACCCACTTCGTTGCGTAGATACTGTCGTACAAATTTTCCATCCAGCGTATAAATCGTCACATCCGCTTCGGAGGGTAAATTGGTAATTTTGATAATATTCGAAAACTGTGAATTTTCGTAATCGGAAAAACCGTAATATGGATTAGGGACCACGTTGATTGCCGCCAGTACTGAATCTACTGCTGCTTCCGAAATTTTCTCTTCTGCGGCCACATTCTCCAATTGAATACCGTACATCGGATGACCTTGATTGGCTCCAGTCCCTAGATGGTATTGATAGCTGTTGTCTACCCGGATCTTAGCTATCAAATCATTGGGGATCAATCCATCCTCATAAGACAACAACTGAGTCTCTGGTTGCAACATCGGCATAGAAGCCCAGCGGATATTTCTTTGTCCGGCAATACGCTCACTGGCTCCAGGAAGTCCGGCAGGACTACTTAAGAACCGATGAATATTTCGACAAGAATCATAGGGTTCACTCGTCACATAAATGTAATGTTGTCCTCCTAAGTAAAAATTCAATTGGTTGGTTTCATTGGGTTCTTGTCCCGGTACATCTACAAAGTTTTGATCCGTTGGATTCCACATCATGTCTCGGCCAACGGGTGTTGCTGTAAATCTATTTTGGTTGCACAGTTCTTGGATGCGGGGCTCGGCACAGTCATAAACAGAATTCTCTCCAAAGAAAATATTCAATCGCTGTCCGGTCTCTACATCGATCGCATATCCTGGGAACCACCCCATCCCTGTCAAAGGCAAACCATTTTCATCCAGTGCTCCATCGGGAACGGGTTGACCATTGTTGTCACTTTCCTTGCCTACAGAGAGGGCGGCACGCAAGTCGAGACTGTTTCGACCTCCCTCTGTTAACAAACCAAGTCCGATCTGTTCCGAATAATAGGCCTTATTGGCTGTCTCTACGACGACGCATCGGCTCCATTTGCGCTTATCGGATGTAAATACAATGTCAACGTTATTCAGCCCGCTTAAGCCATCATCAGTTGTCGCACGTTGCAGTGAGTTAAAGTCGCCATTCCAGGCAGGGCTCAAGAAATAATCCCAGCCGGTACTTGGGGTCCAATCGCAAAGGAAGAAGGGCACAAACGCTCCATTGCCCATAGTAGACAATTGATTATTAGGGTCAAAAAGCTGATCACGAAGACCTGGCTCCGTCTTGACATAGTTGAAAGGTCCATTGGCTGCATCGGGAATCCCCAAGAACCATTGAGGGCCTTCTGGATCGGTGTACTCTAGTTCAATTCCCGTTGCACCATTACGAGTATTTTCATTCGTCCCAGGCTCTGGTGTCTGAGCAATGCTCACGGTAAAGCCGTATTCTGCCAACAATTGTTCGTTGAGCACATCAATATTGGTTTCTGATCTAGTGATGCGTCCGTCCTCGTCTTCTATTGTCCACCAGGCAGGCACGTCCAGTTGGTTATTAGTCATATCACTGTCCATAAATCGCAACTGGTAATTGCCATTCTTCACTTCTAGTGGATTGTAGATATTCACATCAATTGGTCCTTGCCCCTTCTTGTAAACGAGTATCCCATCAAAATCCTCTTCCAAAGTGGCTTCTCGGGAGGATGCTTCCAAATCGAGAAAGCTGTTTCTTACCCCAGCACCATCCAAACGACTGATGACTACGCCGTCTCCAAAGCTAGCTTGTAGATTTCGATCGACAATTGGTCTTGGAATGACGGTATACGTTCTAATATTCCGACGACCTGGTAAATAGGCCCTCCTTTGCCCAGTGCCATCGGATACATCAAAATCTTTGAAGTTGTTGTATCCATAAGCGATCGCTCGGTAGTAGTAGCGTTTATGATTGATGAGTGGTTCATTGGTAAAAGCGTCAGTGGTCAATTGAAAACTGTGTCGAATGCCCTCATCAATGCCGTCAACCATTTCTATGGGACTGAAGATCCGTCCTCCGGGCTCAAGTGGATTTTCTTTAGTTTCCCAATTGAAAATCTTTTTTACCCCATTTTGGACATCCACTTGAATCACTTCCCTAGCAACATCAATATCCGTGACATCAGTATCACTGGCTCCTCTCATTTGGAATACACGATATCCTTCAAAAAAATATTTCGCATTGGCTTCTGGTGGGGCCTGGAAATCATCTTCTTCGTAAAGCTCAAAAGCATTATTGGAATTGGGGAAAATCGTATCATTTGACAACACGACAATTAACTCTTGATCTAGCTCCACCCAATCCAAGTCTGGTGCATCCGGTCCATTGGGAATTTCAAAGCAATTGTCAAACAGCGATTGAGCAATATCATCTGCAAACAACAGCTTGCTGATATCCGGCGTAGGATGATTGGGGACGTTGGGGACCCAAACGGCGCCAATGATCAATTCATTTTTGGTATCTTCTTTCAGGGTAAAAGGACCTGAAGCCTGAATGGTTCGACGATCACCGAGGGGAAGTCCTTCGGAGGACATCGACCATAGACTAGGATCGTTGGGCGGGTTGGGAAAGGCATAGTTGGTAAAATCTGTGCTTTCTGAATCGTATCCATCCCCTCCTAAGGTAAAGGGCGTTCCATCTCTCCAAGATCCCGACAAATAATTGTAGTATTCTTCCGCCGTTTCAGGATCATCCGTTCCGGGAAGTGGTGGGGGTTGGGAACTTCTCCTATTGTAATAGGTAAAAGAAGACATTCCGATTTGTTCCCCAAATTCATCGAGTGGTCCCCGAAAATAGTCTATTCCAATCATTGGAATTCTTTCGCAATACGTTTCTATCCCTGCACAATCACAGGAATTTGGAGCGATCCCATCGACCAAATCTGCATTGTAATAATAGGCCAAACTTCTGGAAGTATCACAACCGATATAGTCATCCTGATCACAACCCAAATCAGCATCTACCCACATGGCAAAGAAACAACTGTCTACATCTTGTACCCCACGATTAATCAGTTTGTAGCGCTGAAAAGTCATGTCATTGATTTCATCATTGGTGGCGTAGGCGAAAGACTGCACCTGTACTTCCATGTTCATGGGTTCTCCATCGGATTCCGTGTGGGTATTGCCTACATCATTATAAATCCAAAAGATCATCTCGTCTGGAAACTGAGGTTTCCCTTCACAACCACGGATCTCGATAATTGGATAATCTCCTAAATCTGGCTCGTATTTGTCATTACCGTTTTGATCAAAATAATTAGCCAAGCCTTGATCGGTTAGGGGTAAATTAAAATTATGTACATCAAAGAAAAAGTCGTTTCCCCTTGCCGGCCAGCCACGAATACTCTCCGGAATATCTTGTTCCTCATAAGTCTGGTCGTTGATCAATGCCGTCTGCCAATTGGCCAAATGAAGCTGAATATCCGTTCCTAGGACCTCAAAGTGTTTGTCCCATTTCTGGCAGGTTTCGGCTTCTGTCCCCTGCCCTCCCGGATCGATTGGACCTGGCCAAAAATCGGTCCTTCCACTATTGGATCCGTATGTTTTAACGGCCAATTTGAGACTTCCACCTTCATCTAATCCTCCTAACCAAACGGCGGCGGCGTATATGGAAGAAACTTCAGGTTCTCCGGGCTCCACTTTTGGGACAACATAACGCGCCATTCCAGAACCATCCCACCAGACATCCCCATTGATCAGTAATCGTGCCCGAACATTATTAATATCCTGAGCAATTTGGGAGGTTCCCGGAGAGCAAGGCTCCCGAAGGCTTGCGGTAGTTTGCTTATTGTTGTTCCCCTTTTTCTGATCATTGGTAAGTGGTCCCACATGGGCCTCTACCGCTAGAGTTGTAAAAAACAACAGCTGAATAAACAATACAATTTTTCGTCGTAACATCATCTTTTATTTTGATGGTTGAGTAAATCCAATTCCTAAGACTTGGGCAATAGTGGATTAGGCTTAGTGGGGTACACTAAGCGAAAATCAGCGATAAATGGACTTGTATTGAAGTATTATGTATAACCTGATTGGCTAATAAAGCAATGGCTTTACCCTTTGTCCTTTCCAACACAAAGACTGCAATGTGCCAGGACAAATGGGACAATACCCAATAGTAGCATGATCAAATTATTTGAAGAAGGGCGGGACGAAAGGGGGCAGATCAGCCAATTTACACAACCTGAAAACAGTGTTTCAGGCTGTGTAAGCTGATGTAATTTATAGCGTGATACGGATACCGATGTTGTGGGTTCCGTTCAAGATTTTTGTCTGACGATAAGCGTAGTCGATTCCAAAGCGATTGGTACCTTCTCTTCTCAGTGGAACATTTAAAGATACACCAGCGCTCACTCCATTGTAGATGGGATCTTCTGCGCGGTTGGCAGTTCTAAACTCATACTTGTAGCCTCCACGGATCATGAACATGTTGTTGAAAGCGTACTCTACGCCACCTCCAAGCTGGTCTTGGGAAAAAGAATTTGATGTAAAGTTACCCATTACGGTGATGCGATGTTTGTCTCCTTGAAGCAAGAAATCGTACGAAGCACCAATGTTCAACATTGAGGGCAACTCGATGTTATCGGAACGGGTAAAGTAGGTAATATTGTAAGAACCGTCATTGGGGTTTGGTGCCTGCTCGGACAGCCCTTCTCCAGAAAATTTCATTGGCGAACCAACGTTTCTCAAAGAGATCCCAAATTTAAAATTATCCTTTGGCCCTGTGACGTATTGTACTCCGGCATCAATGGCAAATCCGAAGGCGCCAACATCAGTATTCGATTCAGAAACTCCTCGGAAAGTGATTCCTACCGCTACTTTGTTTTCAAACATGTGGGCATAGGAAATTCCCAGGTTGAAAAGAGAAGGGCTAAAAAATGCTCCAGTTCCTTCGGGTTGATTTTCAGTTGTCACTGGAATATCGCCTAGATCCATGGCCATTAGAGTCACACCAAAGGTTCCACTTTTACCAAGTCTCTGGCCAAAACCAACTGCATTCATATTGATCTCAGTACCCACCAAATAGCGAGCATGGCTGACCAACAATTCCGTTTTGTTTAATCGAGCCAAGCCTGCAACATTTAATCGCATGGCTTCAACTCCAGTGATTCCTGCGGTATTCATGGTATGCAAGCCTGCACTTCTTGCCCAGGGATTGAGCAACAATTGGGCGGCCCCTGCCTGACCCTGCCGATCGGGATTCCCCGCTTCAGCTGGATTTAGCATCACCAGAAAAAAGGCGAGAAAGCCAAAAATGTAAACAAATTTTGTCATTGTCATCTGTTTTTAATCCATCGTGTAGTCCGATGATTTTTTTATGGAAAAATGGGCTTCCCTTGTACCGAAATACACACAAGGGAAGCCAAACGTTATTGTTACAAACCACTCGGGTCAAACTGTCGAGCAATTCCGAACCATTT
>JBCCSR010000182.1:0-8082 GCA_039199865.1 Bacteroidota bacterium | reverse complement strand
TTATCCAAACGATGCTCAACAATCTAATGGCTACGGGGTTTAATCAATGGCTTTTAAATACAATCCTTTATGCAACTCAATCATCCCGGTTTACTCCGTCATCAAGCGTATATCAATGGTCAATGGGTCGATGCCCAAAATGGTCAGACTCAGGAAGTGTTCAATCCCTATGATCGTAGTAGTCTAGGCACCGTGCCCGATATGGGAGCCGTAGAAACACGTCAGGCCATTGAAGCGGCCCAGGTGGCTTTCCTAAAATGGCGCGCAAAATCAGCCAATGGAAGAGCCAAGATTTTAAAAAAATGGTATGCATTGCAATTGCAGCATCTCCATGATTTAGCGCAAATCTTGACCAGTGAACAAGGCAAACCAGTGGCGGAAGCCATTGGAGAAATCAAATACGGCGCTTCTTTTGTGGAGTGGTTCGCGGAGGAAGCGCGCCGAGTGTATGGCGACCTTATTCCGGGTCACGGTCGAGACAAACGAGTCATGGCGATCAAGCAACCCATTGGCGTCGTAGGGGCGATTACGCCCTGGAATTTTCCCAATGCGATGATTACCCGAAAGGTGGCACCCGCTTTGGCTGCTGGCTGTACCGTAGTGATCAAACCCGCCGAGGATACGCCTTTTTCGGCTTTGGCACTAGCGGAGTTGGCCCATCAAGCTGGTTTTCCTCCCGGAGTATTCAATGTCATCACCACCGCCCAACCCGCCTCCGTTGGAGACGAATTGACCGCCAATCCAAAAGTGCGAAAATTGTCTTTTACCGGATCAACGGCCGTGGGAAAATTATTGCTGGGCAAATGTGCCCACACTGTGAAAAAGGTTTCCATGGAATTGGGAGGGAATGCGCCATTTATCGTTTTTGATGATGCCGATTTAGAAGCTGCGGTAGAAGGAGCCATTGCTTCCAAGTATCGCAATGCTGGACAAACCTGCATTTGTGCCAATCGAATTTATGTACAGCAAGGAATTTATGAGGCTTTTACAGAAAAATTTCGCGAGGCTACGGCTCAGCAGAAAATAGGCTCGGGCTTTGAAGAAGAAATCACCATTGGACCGCTGATCAATTCGGCTGCTTTACAAAAGGTGGAGCGCTTGGTCGGAGAAGCAAAGGACCAGGGCGCCAAAGTACTTACCGGTGGTAAAAAACACCAAAATGGACTGGCAGGATATTTTTACGAGCCAACGGTATTGACCAATGTTTCACCGGAGATGAGCATTCACAATGAGGAAATTTTTGGTCCCGTGGCTCCCGTCTATGTTTTCGAAACCGTGGAGGAAGTCATTCACTTGGCCAATCATACTGAGTACGGACTAGCTGCTTATTTTTACGGCCGTGATTATGCGCGGATTTGGAAAGTGGCCGAGGCATTAGACTATGGGATGATCGGTATCAATACCGGAATGATTTCTACCGTCGCTGCTCCTTTTGGTGGAGTAAAAGAAAGTGGTATCGGTCGGGAAGGATCGAAGTACGGTATTGAGGAATATTTGGAAATAAAATACTTGTGCTGGGGAGGCGTGAAGTAGCTACTTTCCCTGAATTTGATGCATGAGGCGTTTGGTTTCGGGAAGGGGCTCAATGCCAAATTCTTCGTCGAGTACTTTCAAACATTGTTGATAAGTTTTGATGGCCATGGGGCGGTTGCCTCGTTTGAAATAGGCCTCCATTTGTACTCGATAAGCGTCTTCCCAGGCTGCATCAATCTGTAAGGCTTGTTGGGCCAGGCGAATGCTTTCTTGTGGATTTTCTTCAATGAGTAATTCGCTCAAACTGATCAAGGTCCCGAGAATAAGTACTTGAATTCTTTCTCTTTCTTCACTAGACCAATCTTCATAAAGGCGATTGGGCAAGTAAATTCCTCGGTACAAATCGATGGCTTCTCGATAAGCGACCTTGGCCTGTTCCAAATCGTCGGTTAGGGCTTGATTGCCGATGGCAATGAATTGTTCGAGCGCTTGCGCATCGATCCAAATGTTATCGAAGTTGAGTTGGTAGGTGAGGCCTTGTCGAATCAGGTACTTGGATTCAGATCGACTTTTTCGTTCGGGCTCTAGTACTTTATTGATGCCATGTAGGGCGACTTTGAAATTTTGCTGTCCCGCTTTTTGATCGACGGCCTCCCAAATGCGATCGATGACCTGTTCTTTGTGGAGGGCATTGCGATGGCGAGAAGTAATGAAAAACTGAAAGAGCTGAACGGTTTTGTCTCGTCCCCAATCTTTGGAGCTGATCAAGTTGCGTTCTCGCCAAACCTGGAAATTACCCAGACATTGCACCTGAATAGCTGCGTTTTTTCGGTGATCCAGTAAGGTGGCGATTTGCTTTTTGTAATGATCCATTGAATAGGCTAGGGGCTACTTCGACTGTTGAGACAACTGATCTACTTTTTCGTTGAGTGCATCGATATCACCCGACAGTTTTTCGAGCATTTGCACAATGTGTTTGTAATCGGCTTTGGAGGAGGTCATCCAAGAATCAATTTCTAGCTTTTGCCCCAGCTCATCTTTGACTTGATTGATTTGATCTTGGATTTGATCTTGAAATTGAGCAACTTGCTTTTTGGGATCTTTGATGGTTTCGATGACCATCTTGGGCGCATCCATGGCCATGCGTTTCCACAAATCGAAACTCTTGGAGAGAATGCCTTTTTGTTCTTCTGGCGTTTTATCTTCCATGGCTTGAATAGTGAGGTCGGCTAATTTGGTTCGAATAAAACTGACAACTTCATCAAACTCAGAAAAGCGTTTTTCATCGCCTCCTTGTACATGTCGGATATTCCCACGCCATTGGATCTGTGGTTCTCCACTTTCACTTTGAAAAATTTTCTGCGTAAAGCGAAGGACAAAACTTGCGGTTTCTTCTTTTTTAGTTGCCATTTGAAACGTCTTTTCGTGTCGTGAATAAAGAGCAATTAGCGCTTTAAATTTAGTACAATAAACTTAGAGCCAGGCTACAAAAGCAGAAAATCTTGTGAGAACTCCCCTAACTTTATTTCAATAGGTCATTAGATTTATCGAAGAACCAAAAAATAATACTATTTTGCTACAGCTAACCAAAAAATAAAACCGTGCTTGGAAAAATTCTCAAAAATTTGAATAAAGACAATATGGAATCCATTTCCGGAATGGATGCGGCATTTTTGTACGTAGAAACGGATACGAGCCCCATGCATATTGGCAGCGTCGCAGTGATTGAAGGGGATTTAAAATTTGAAAAATTTCGAAAAACGATTTTATCTCGAATCCATCTGATTCCCAAACTGAGACAGCGCTTGGTTTATGTACCCATGAGTATCGATTATCCTTATTGGGTAGATGATCCCAACTTTGATATCGACATGCATTTGAGCCACATTGCCCTCCCTCGCCCCGGTGCTTGGAGCCAATTGAGGGCCGCGGCAGCACGTATTTTTAGTGAACCATTGGATCAATCTCGTCCACTTTGGTCTTTCACTTTCGTCGAGGGACTAGACAATATTCCACAGGTTCCGACTGGATCGGTGGCCATTATTTCAAAAGTACACCACGTGGCCATTGACGGCGTAGCGGGTGCTGGAATTTTGAGTTTGCTTTTTGATTTTACTCCCGAAAACAAGCCCATTCCCGAGCCCAAACCCTATCAACCTGCTCCCTTGCCCAATGAGTTGTCGATGATTTTGAAGAGTACCCTCACTTTTGCGGAAAAACCATTGAAGTTTCCCAAACTCCTCTCGGAGGCTTTTACCGCCTCTTTCAAAGCGGGAATGTTGACTAGGGTCAAACGAATTGACTTGCCAACAGCACCTTTCACCGCACCGCCCACTCCGCTCAACGGGATCATTTCTCCAAAACGAAAATGGAATACGGCGATCTTATCCTTAGACCGGGTAAAGGCCTTGAAGAAATTGATGGATACCACTTTAAATGATGTGGTATTGGCCATTTGTGCCGGTGCTTTACGTCGTTATTTATTGGAGAAAAACCAATTGCCGCACAAGCCATTGGTCGCAATGGTCCCCATTTCGACGCGAACCCAGGAAGAGGAGGAACAGGGAGGCAACCAAATTTCCTCGATGTTGGTTCAGTTGGCAACCAATGTTGAAGATCCCATTGAGCGATTGGAAGTCATCCATGAAAATACCATAAGAGGGAAAACTTATCAGGGAGCAATTGGGGCCAAAACTTTGGCCAACATGGCAGAAGTCGTCCCTTTTGGAGTGGCCAACCAAGCAGCCCGTTTGTATAGCCGATTTAAAATTTCGGAAATGCACAATCCCGTTTTCAATGTTACCATTACGAATGTACCTGGCCCTCAATTTCCACTTTATTTGAATGGACACAAGTTACTTTCCATCATGGGAATGGCGCCGATTATCGATGGCATGGGATTGATCATTACCGTGTTTAGCTACAATGGGCTCATCACGCTTAGCCCTACTTCAGATGTTAAATCTATGCCCGATTTAGATGTTTTTTCTCGCTACCTCCGGGAGTCGGCCAATGAATTGGAAGCGGCGATTTTGAATTTTGATAAGACCAAGAAAAAGACGAAAAAGAAGCGACCAAGCAAAAAGCCGGAATCGGATCGCCTATTTAGCCACATTCGCAAGCAATTAAAAGCGAATGCCAAATTTATCTCAGCTGGAAACGGAGTGTTCGAATTTCAGGTCATTCGGCCAGAGTCCGATCCTGTTTTTTGGAAAATTGACTTGGACAAATCTCCCGGAACGGTCCGCAAAGCCAAAGCACCCAAAGCAGACGCTAAATTCTCCGTCAAGGAAGAGCACTTGATGCGCATCGCTCGTGGTGAATTGAATATTCAAACGGCCTTTATTCAGGGTAGATTGAAAATTGATGGAAAGTCCGCAAAGGCGATGAAGTTTGGGACGATCTTATCCAAACTTCCAAAAATGAAGTAACTCAGTTATTTCTTATTGAGACAACACTTCTTGTATTTTTTTCCAGTTCCACAGGGACAAGGATCATTCCGACCAATTTTGGGTCCCCTTTTAATCGGCTCGGGAGCATAATCGTAGTCTGTGTAATCTTCCTGATCAGTGAAGTCGTCTTGATCTGCAAGGAAGTCCATTAACTCTGGATCAATCTGGTTGCTGTTTTTTTTCCCCAAGATAGAGGTCAAAGTCTTTAGCAAAGGATTGTGCTCCATGTCTGCTTCCATTCGTTCCAGTTCTGATTTTTCCTTTTGGGTATAGACTCGTTTTTACTTTCTACTCTTGTAGCTTTCCGAGTAAAATTCATCGATATTTTGGGGCATGGGCTCCTTGTCACCGGGATTGTGAGGTCGATGCATTTCTTCTTTGATGTATTCCAGTTCTCCAATCATGGATGGATCAATCCAGTCTTTGTTCCAAAGTACTTCAGTGAGCGGAATCAGTCCTATCGTATTGATGTTCATCATACAACTGATCATCCAACTGATAAATGCTGTATCGATCAGGCCTTCGTCATCGGGATGCTTTAGATGATGTTGTAGCACCTCCTCGAACCATTGCTCTACTTCTTTTTGCCTAGATCTTTGGTGATGGGCAACTTGTTCTACAACGTAACCAGCCAGTAATCTTGCACTGCAGTAGAGATGAGGTTCTAGGACAAACTGTTTTAAGACGGGCAACTGGCTTTCGCCCAAGAGGTAAAATGAGGGCAAGAAAAAGTGGATGAATTGGTCAGAAAACCAATAATCAAGAAATTCTTCTCCTTGTCTCAACAGGTTGAGAATCGTGGGCAAGCTATCTTTGGCATCGAGTGCGCCCAACCAGTAGAGGGCATGGATTTGGAAAGATTGCTGAGCCTCCTCGAATTCCTCAAATTCATATCGAAACCACTCAAATCGTTGAATGCTATCGATGAGGATGCGTTCCAAGTCGCGAATGAGGGATTGGCGTTCCAGTTGTTGAATGGCGGCAATGGTTTCCGCTGGGATTGAACTAGGGGTATATTCGTAAAAGGCTTTTAGGAGGTCGTTTTCTAATGCTGGAAATGAATCAGACATCGGAAATTGAACAGTGGGAAAACTTTCCACCGAGATCATTTTCTCCTGACTCTCCCTGGTACGCTCGAGCATCTCTTCCATATGAAACATCAAGATTTCTTGCTCCAGGTCTTCTACCCGAACATCATTAGGAGCAATTTGTTTCATAATATCTAAGCGCTCCTGTGCTTGCTCGGGTTCACGAATTTTCAAAAAGTAGCGAGAAACGGTGTGTAGAAAGACCAGTACTTCTGAGAAGTGAAAGGTATCTCGATCGGGATAGAGCAGGGAGATGTCCAAATGCTCCCCTAAGATTTCGGGTACCTTTTCGGGACGGTCTTTTTCTAGATACTCAACGGCCAAGTTGATTTTTCCAAACAGATAATCTGGATGTATTTCCAACGTTTTTTGCAAAACGTTTTGGGCTTCTTCGTCTTTATTTTTGGCCTTGTAAGCCAGAAACAAATAATTTTTTAGTGCGGGTTGTTTGGGGTATTTTTTGATGTATTTTTGTAGTCGTCCAATGATTCCAATGCTACCCTTTCGGGCCTGCTTCATTAGTCTTTCCATCTTTACGGCCAACTCCGGTGGCGTTCCTTCGAGTGGCTCGAAAGAAATTTTGATCTCCGAAAGATGCAAAGAGCTGGAATTTTTTTCGTTTCGATGAGCGGAAAATTTTTTCATAGTGGTAGTGTTCTAGACAAAAGTGATCATCAATTTCCTGTTGCTGCTTTCTCTTTTTCTTTCTTATCTTTTCGATCGTAACGTCTGATTTTTTTGCGGCTTTTTAGTGGAACGTAGCGATAGGGTTTTTCTCTCAAATTGTTGAGGAAGGTATCCAATTGTACACTCATTGAGTTGAGATTGTGGTAAAGCTGGTCATCGTTGAGTAGGAGACCGATATTTCCTTCTCCACTTTTCACTTTCTGCAATAAATCTTGTACACTGGCCATCGCTAAATCGGCCGACTGAAGGGTTTTGTTGAGTTGGGCGACAGCGGTATTGGCGTTGCCCATCGTACTATCTGCCTGCGACATGAGCGCTTTTAAATCCAGATCATTGAGCTGACCGCTGAAGGCTTGAGCATTGTTGAGGATGCTATCAATGGCTTCGGTATTGGCGGCCACTGTATTGGAAATGGCCTCGAAGTTACCGAGGGTTCGGTTGATCTTTCCGGTAGAAGCCAACATTAGTCCATTGACTTGATCGGTCGTCGATCGGAGGTTGGCTAGACTTGCCTGCAAATCGCGAATTGATTGGCCAATGGTATTATTGGGATCGGGATCTCGAAGTTTGGCGTTGAGGGTATCGAAAACTTCTCCGAGATTATCTTTGACAAAAGTCAAATAATTTTGCATGTCCTGTTGAGGAACCATGGAGTTGAGCATGCCAACGGTTCGACCCCGCAGTTGATCTCCATTTTGAGCACAATTCTGTCCCTCACAAGGTCTGTTCTCCACAATTCGGATGGCTTTTCCGCCCATGATGGAGGAGCTGACGATTTCGGCCACTGCATCCTTGTGGATGTTGACGCCATTATCGATGTTCAAGATCACGTGGATCGTCGACATATTTTCCAGGAGGTACACTTTACTCACGATTCCTACTCGAAATCCATTGATGAATACTGGAGAGGAGGCAGATAGTTGATCAACTTGTTCATAGTCAACATGGAGTAGGGTAGAGGTCGTAAAAATATTTTGACCTTTGATGAACTTGTAACCTACGATTAGCAAAGTTACCGCAACTACGGTTAGGATACCAATCTTCGTTTCGTTAGACATAGGGTAATTGGTTTGTTTTTAATGCTTATAGCGTTGTACATCGTCAATGAACCAATAATCGGTTTGCCAATATACAGTATCTTTGTTTTTTCTAGGATAGTACATCCTCTAAAGGACGATAGTACGCAATTTGTTTCATAAAATGAACACTATCACTTGGGAAAAACCCGTCGATTCCCTTGATAACCGACCACAAAAGCTTCCTGGAAGCCCATTTTACGCAACTTTGTTTTGGCCTTTGCAGCCGTGTCGTAGGATTTGAAGCCAATGACAAAGTATTTGTACAGCCCTTCTTCTTCTAAAACTTGTACGGAATAGTCGATC
>JBCCSR010000181.1:0-8110 GCA_039199865.1 Bacteroidota bacterium | reverse complement strand
CGCCTTTGATGCAAATTTCTGCCAGCTATATTCGACGATGTATCCAAAATGGACATTCTATTCAGTATCTGGTTCCAGAACCCGTTTATGAGTACTTGCTGGATAGCAATATGTATCGCAAGAAAAAAGAGGGGTAAAGCATTTTTTTGCTATTCTACGACATCAAAATCACATCATTCAGACAATGTTTTTTACCAAAACAATAATAAATTTGTTGTATAGTTATCTATTAAGATTATTCATCAAAACTCAGGCGATGGCAGCGCGAAAACTTCTACTCCTACTCATTTTAGCCAGTATTTTCCAATTTTCTTTTGCCCAAGGCCCCTTAAAGATTGGGCAATGGCGATCGTATTTGCCTTATCAAGTCGGACGAAGTGTTACCCAGAGTGCAGACAAGGTCTACTATGCCGCTCGCTTTTCCGTGTTGATCTTGGACAAATTGGACAATTCGGTAGAGTTGCTTTCAAAAGTAGAAGGATTAAGCGATGCGGGGATGAATATTGTCAAATACGATCCTTTCAACGAAACGCTCATCATCACCTACGACAATGGAAATATGGACTTATTGACGGAGAGCGGAGAAATTGTCAATCTACCCTTCATCCAAACGAGCGATATTTTGGGAGACAAGGAAATCGTTGACATTCACGTTGCTTCTGAAGACAAAGCGTACTTTGCCATGGGCTTTGGTCTAAAAGTACTAAATGTCAAAAAACAGGAGTTTGGTGATGAAACCAAAGCTGGGTTTCGCTTCAACGGCGTAACGACTCTTGATGGATACATTTATGCCGCTTCCAATGAAGGCTTATACCGCGTTCCCGAGAATGGTGCCAATATTCAAGACTTTAGTGCTTGGGAACGGATGGATGGAGCCCATGGCTTCCCGGAGGAGTATGAGGTACGTTCGGTGACCTCTTTTAATGGTCAGTTGTACCTAGCAATAGACGATGTCGTCTCTCGCTACAAGGATGGTCAGTTGGACAGTTTGTACACAGAGGAAGGCCACGAGATTCGCTTTCTGACTTCAGAAGGGGAGCATTTGATGGTGGGTTCCTACTGTACTTTTATCAACGGGCAAGGGCAGTTGAGGACTTGTAATGGAAAAGTTTTGTTTTTTGATGCCAATGACAATTTTCAGCTTTTTGGGGGCGACTGCGTCAATCGGCCCCGCTACGGAATCGAAGATCAAAATGGCAAGGTTTACTATGCTGACGATTGGGACAAGTACCGCATTGCGGATAGTGCAACTGGCTTTTGCGATAAAACGCAGTACGATATCGACTCCCCTTTTGCACACACCATCGGTGAAATCCACATTGATGAAGACGGTTCTCTACTGATTGCTTCCGAAGTGGTTCCACCCTTCAACAATTTCACCTCTGCAGGTCTGTTTACTTTTAGCGAAAACAACTGGGAAGTGTTCAATACTTTTACCAATTCGGAACTCAATGGCAACCGAGCCTTTTATCGTATTGCTGTTCATCCCGAGAACAAAAAGATTTATATCGGAACCCGCTGGGACGGACTAATTGAATTTGACGGGGAAACTTTCGTCACCTACAATCGCGATAATTCTTCGTTGGCTCCTTCCGCAGATCCCAATCGCGTACGGGTCAATGGCTTGGTTTTCGACCAGGAAAATAATTTATGGATGAGCAATCATACTGCCGAAAGACCGATTGTGGTCCTAAAAAACGATGGGACTTTTACCAACAATTTTTTGCCAATTAGCACCAAAGAACTCCGACAAATGGCCATTGACCAAAGTGGATTTATCTGGATTGCTACCGATGAAAATGGCGTTTATGTTTACGATTACAATGGAACGATTGATGATCCAAGTGATGATCGCTTGCAGTGGTTTACCACTCAAAATAGTGCATTGCCTACCGATCGTGTCAACTGCTTGGAAATTGATTTGGATGGCAATGCCTGGATCGGTACTCAAGAAGGAGCTGTCGTTTTTGAATGCCAAGAAGGCGTTTTTGAAAATAGCTGCCAAGGGACCCGCCAAATCGTAGAGGTCGATGGGATCTCGGCTTTTTTACTCGAAACGGAAAACGTACGGACCATTGCAGTCGATGGTGCCAACCGAAAGTGGTTTGGAACGAATAATGGTATTTTTGTTCAATCGCCAGATGGCAAAGAGCAAGTCGCTACTTTTGATGTCACCAATAGTCCGCTCTTCGATAATATCATTACCGATATTGCCATCAATAATCAAACTGGAGAAGTGTTTATTGGAACTGGAAAGGGTTTAATTTCCGTCAAGACCGATGCTCTGGCGGGAGGAAACAATCATGAGCGATCCGGCGTTTACGCTTTTCCCAATCCCGTTCGACCCGACTATGATGGTCCGATTGCGATCAAGGGATTTGCCAGAGACTCCAACATTAAGATTACTGATGTCAACGGTCAATTGATATACGAGACAACCGCTTTGGGTGGTCAAGCGATTTGGGATGGCCGTGATTATAATGGTCGCAAAGCGAGCAGTGGAGTTTATTTGGTATTGGCCACGCGAACCTCGAATCGCGATGTACCCGAGGCCATTGTGACGAAGATTTTGTTGATCAACTAGTCACCTTTTTGTAGACACTGCTGCGGATCACTTCTTCGTAGTAGCGCTCGTAATGAGGAAGAATATTGGCAATGTCAAAGCGCTTAGCTTGTGCTAAAGCATTACTACGAAATTTTGCTAGCATGGCATCATCACTCAAAATTTTGCTGCTGTGTTGAGCCATTTCCTCTACATTTCCGACATCGCTCAGAAAACCGGTTTCCCCTTGAATGTTGACTTCTGGTAATCCTCCCGTATTTGAGGAAATGACTGGAACTTGGCAAGCCATTGCTTCCAGAGCTGCCAAACCAAAACTTTCACTTTCCGAAGGAATTAAAAACATATCAGCTACCGCCAGCAACTCTTCGACGGCATCCTGTTTGCCTAAGAAACGAATTTCCTCACAAAGCCCCATTTGCCGACAAAGTTCTTCCAGATTTCTCCGCTCGGGCCCATCACCAATCAATAAAAGTTTAGAGGGAATCTGCTGATGAACCTTTTGGAAAATCTTAATCACATCATCTACCCTTTTGACCTTCCTAAAATTAGAAGTGTGGATAAGAATGCGTTCTCCATTTGGTGCAATGGCTTTTTTGAAATGCTCTTTATTGCTTCGCTGGAAACGGTCAAAGTCGATAAAATTATAAATGACCTCGATCTCCCGTTGGACGTTAAAAGCGGCATAGGTCTGTTGCTTTAGACTTCGGGAGACAGCGGTTACTCCATCGGATTTGTTGATCGAAAAGGTCACTACCGGAGAGAAAGACGGATGATTGCCGACGAGTGTAATGTCTGTCCCGTGTAAAGTAGTCACCACGGGTAGATAGCGCCCCTCGGTGAGGAGAATTTTTTTGGCCATGTAAGCCACTGCAGCGTGCGGAATGGCATAGTGGACATGTAATAAATCTAGGTTTTCGTATTTCACGACATCCACCAGTTTACTGGCCAAAGCTGTATCGTAAGGAGTATATTCGAAGAGCGGATAATCTGCGGAGCTGACTTCGTGGTAAAACACGTTTTCTTGGAAGGAAGTCAAACGTGCAGGTTGTCGATAAGTGATGAAATGAATTTGATGTCCTTTTAATGCCAACCCTTTCCCCAATTCAGTAGCAACTACTCCGCTACCTCCATACGTAGGGTAACATACAATTCCGATCTTCATAGTAATAGTTCTATTCTGTTTATGGCCAAATTAGTCGTCAAAGTTGTAACCCCCGGCCAAGGAGGTTTGACAACTTAATAGTTGCCCGGTTAACATGAAATGGAATTTTGGGCAAAAAGTTCAAAGCAAGGAGCGCTAAAACCAGAATTCTTCAATGAAGAACGGGAAGAACTCCATTCAGAATTCTTCCCGCCAATCTATTTTTGAAAATCGACTTTATCGATTCAAAATTAACTTTTCAACATGTCTTTGGCTGCCTACCTGGACACTTACCAAATACATTCCGCTGCTCAGATTACTCAGGTCCAGAGGGAAGTGTGCACTTTGAACCCCTTCCCTTCGCATTCTCACTAGTGTTTGTCCCAGCATGTTGTGCAGTTGTACCTCCACATCAACAGAACCTTCAAACTCGAGGAAAAGACTGGACAATTGTTGCGTAGGATTGGGTTGTAGTTTTAGACTTGTCAAAGCGTCCATATTAGTGGTGGCCACGTTGAAATCCAAAACAAAATCGAGCACCTCTTCGCAACCATTGGCATCGGTTACCGTCACGGTGTAAGTTCCGGCCGTGAGATTATCGATGGAGGCAGTTGTGGCACCATTGTTCCAGGAATAAATGTAAGGCGCAATACCGCCCTGTGGATCAACACTGATGCTACCATCGCCAGCACCGCTAGAGGATTCATTGATGGTCTCAGAGGTGATATTTAGATCATCTGGGCAGACAACAATATCAAAGCTGGCTACGTCTATACAGCCGTTGATATCGGTTACCGTTACGGTGTAGGTATCGCTGGTCAGACCAGTAATCACTTGAGTATCCTCACCATTGCTCCAGGTAAATTGGAAGGGACCGACACCTTGTGCTGGATCAGCAAAAATACCACCATCGGCAGCGCCGGCGGTAGATTCTGGCGTGATGTCTGCGCCGATAGCCAAGGTCTCCGGACAACCGATAATGTTGATGTTGTCGATGTCGAGGAAATAATCCCCCTCTGCCCAAGTGGAGATGAAGCGAATGCTGATGTAATTGCCAGCATAGGCATCTAAATCAATTTTGCGATTGGCCATATCCGTTGAGGCTATGTGGTTACTGGCATCAATCGTCAGTTCCGTTTGGAAGTTATTGCCACAATCATCGGAGATTTGAACTTCCAAAACATTGTTGCCAAGCACGGTTGCGGCAAGGCCGTCAGGGAAATCGACATAGCGATAGTCGAAAGTCAAACTGTCTCCAGGATTGATTGGTCCGATTGGAAAACTTTCCAGGGAAAAGTCAGTGTTGAACTCAAACAAGTTTTCTGTCAGAACAAAAGAGGGCGCATTGTGGCCATTGTCGACAAAACCGGTAGAGGTCCAACCCGTTGGAAGCGCCACATTTTCGAAATCCACAATTAGTGGCAATACATCGGGAGTAATGGTAGTAAAGCTAAAGTCACTGGTATCGTTGACTTCATTTTGTTCACTAGCCAGTGCTACCCAGGCCCTTACATCAAAGGTATTGTTGAGAATTTCTGAGTCAAAACTTTGGGTGAAAATATAATTGGTGATTTCCCCGGGGGCAACGGTTAGTGCTCCCACGTTTTCCATCACGGGTGGGTTATTTCCAACTTGATAGAAGACGTCAAATCCAGACTGGGCTAGGGTTCCAGCATTCCGAATTTCCATCACTACATTGTCCATCATGTCTCCACATTCATCGGAGCCGGTATGGGCTACAGAAATGGTAGACATATCGTTGGCCAATGGAGGAGAAATAAAAATATTGTCGATTCCTACCCCTTCGAAGTTGCCTCCACCGTCAGAGCCAAAAGCAAAACGGAAGCGGCAATCTCCTTGGCCAGCAAAACCGTCCAGTACATGTTCGGCATTGATCCAGCCTCCAGAGTCTCCGGCCCAAACGTCCCCCAAATCAATGTTGGTATTTTCAATGGTATACCAGTTGACTCCAGTACCGATGGCCCCAATTTTTTCCCAGCTGACTCCACCGTCAGTTGAGCCTTCCAACCAAGCGCCGTCCCAATTGGTTTCGGTGTTGTAGTTGATGGCGAAATTGATCAATGGATCGTCCGTTTCCGACGAAAAGTCGTAACACGGGGATAAGATATACGAAAATTCATTGCCATTGTAACTACCTACGAGATTGGTTACCCAGGCGTTGACACCACTTGCTGCATCGCTGATAAGGAAGTTATCTGGGGTACCAAATTGCCAGGAGCTATTCTGACTGCTTTCATCCACTTTCCAACCACCAGTCTGATCTTCAAAGTCGATAAAATAGGGATAGTCGACGATGATGGGCGTCACGATTACTTCGGTGAAAGTCGTATCATTGTTATTATTGGCATCGGTATCGAGATTGGTCCAAACCCTTACGTCATAGGTTCCTTCAACGAAGGCAAAGGGTTGACTAAAAGTGAAACTAGCAGTTTCGCCAGAAGCAATGCTTAGTGCTCCTACATTTTCAGCAACGGGCGTCTCATTGTCAACTTGATAAAATACCTGGAAACCTGTCTGTGTTTCAATGCCATCATTGATAATGTCGATGGAAATATTTTCCACAAAGGAACCACATTCCACACTGGTATTGACACTGGCCAATTCTGCTGCTAAATCATTGGCCAATGGAGGAGAGATAAAAATATCATCAATACCCACCCCTTCGTTGGTCACCGAACCATCAGAGCCAAAGGCAAAACGGAATAGCGAGCTGCCTTCTCCCGCAAAACCGTCCAATACATGTTCGGCATTGATCCAGCCTCCAGATTCTCCGGCCCAAACGTCGCCTAAATCAATAGTGGTATTGTCGATGTTGTACCAGTTTTCTCCAGTACCAATGGCCCCAATTTTTTCCCAGCTGGCTCCACCGTCCTTGGATCCTTCCAACCAACAGCCATCCCAATTGGTCTCGGTATCGATGATGATGGAAAAACGAATGAGGGGATCTACCGTCAAATCGGAGAAGTCAAAACAAGGCGAAACGATGAAGGAGCGTTCGTTGACATTGTAATCTCCTCCCAGGCTCGTTACCCAAGCATTTGTTCCATTGGCTGCCTGATTGATGATTCCTCCTGCGGGGGCTCCGAACTCCCAGCTGGAGTTTTCCCCATTTTCATCTACAGACCAGCCGCCGTCCCCGTTTTCAAAACCGTTGGTGTGAGGAAATTCGGCGATAACTGGAATATTGCTGATCTCTATGGTAATGGTATCATTGGCCAAATCGCTGTCTCCTTCTAGTTCAGTCCATACTGCAATGGTATAATTTCCCGGTACGGAAAAATCGTAAGTCGTTTCAAAGTCAATTTCAATAGAATCGGTCGTTCCTACCACTGCCGTAAAGAAGCCATCGCTAAACATAGGGATGCTAGCGGGCACGCCATTGACACTGTAGCGAAAATTGAAAAGAGATTGAGGGGACTGGCCGTAATTGGTAATAAGCAGCGAGATGGTTTCTGTTCCTATTCCACAATCTGTCTGTGGTCCCAGAATTTGTGCTACTCCCACATCGTTTAGCCAAATCGTAGTGAATTCGAAAGGCCCTACTTGAGGACTTAGCTCCGAACCACAGTCCAAGAGAATGGTGAATTCATAAGTTGTATTTTCTATTAAGTCGGGAAGGGTGGCGGACAAGCCGTCAACCATTAAGGTCTTAACACTATCGGCAGGTTGACCTTGGACGACGTAATCAATCATATAAGTTCCATCCGAACTAGAACCTTGCCAGCTAATGTCGGCAAACAAAGCACCGACTTCATCAATGGTGACATTGCTGGGAACAATACAAGTGGGGCAAATGAGTTGCTGATCGAAGACCAAACCTTCTGTTGGGCCGGGTCCATCGCTGAATACCGTTTCAAAGTTGGGATTGGTAAGATCATAGGAAACCTCCGTGGGGAAACCTCCGGCAACATACTCCAATTGAACTTGGGCACTATCCGGTATCGTAAGCACAACGGCTTCGAATGTTCCAGTGATTAAAGTGTAATCGGTGGAGGAGCCGTTGATGGTGATGGTCAAGGTGCCTCCATTCCAACCATCTCCGAAAGAATCGAACATTTGGAGCAAGTAATCGCAAGAACCAGGGGGAGGGCTATCCTGGGTTTGGACTTGTTGAAAAAGGAGATCATTTTTTGCGTCTGGCATTGTTTTTCCATGACTTGGATGAAAGCCCAACAAGAGGCAAAAAATGAGGCATAGCGTAGGTAAAAAATAAGATCGTGTGCGGTAAAATATGGTCATATGTACAAAATTTTTGATAAAAATAGAGAAAAAAGGGTAGAGACATGGCAATCCCTTTTTTTTTTTCGCTAGTAGAAGACCGTAGTCAATTTTGCTCAAACGATCCTCAAAAACTAGTACTGAGGGCAAATATCGTAGGAATAGTG
>JBCCSR010000180.1:0-8128 GCA_039199865.1 Bacteroidota bacterium | reverse complement strand
TTGGTTTCTTCAAAATTGATGTCTCCTGCGATGGAAAGGACAGCATTATTGGGAACGTAAAAATCAGCATAAAACTGTTTGTAATCTTCCTCTTGTGCCGCATCAAGGTGAGCCATTGAGCCAATCACTGACCATTGATAGGGATGTTTGGTAAATGCTCGTTTCATGGATTCTTCCAAAACCGATCCGTAAGGTTGATTGTCGATTCTCTGACGTCTCTCTTCTTTTACCACTTGACGCTGCGTTTCGATACCGATATTTTCAACTTTCGCATGTAACATTCTTTCGGATTCTAGCCACAATCCAGTTTCCAAGTGATTGGAAGGCAGCAATTCATAGTAGAAGGTTCGATCGTACCAGGTGTTCGCATTGTTGGTTCCTCCCGCTCTGGAGATGTAATCATCAAACTCACCACGTTCAATATTTTCAGAGCCTTCAAAAAGCAAATGCTCAAAAAAGTGAGCAAATCCGGTTCGATCAGGACTTTCATTTTTTGACCCAACGTGATACATAACGGTAACGGCAACAATTGGAGTCGATTGGTCTTGGTGAAGAATGACGTGCAGGCCATTATCGAGGGTATACTCAAGGTAATCTATCTTATTGAGTTGAGCATCCGTAGTTTGCCATCCTATCAATAATAATAGGCTAATCAATAGTTTGTTTTTCATCTATAGTTATAATTTGAAGTGATAGTACTAGATTTTAGACAAAAAGCGACACAAATATTTTATCCTAGAAATGAATCTGTTGATTCAGGCCATTTTGGATTGATCTGAATTTAAAACGCATCAGCTTTATCTAATGTCTAGTGGTGAATATTTGTAATCTAAATTCGGGCGTAAAATTACTAAAAAGATAGCAATCAAGGGGCCAACGGCCCTCTCTAATCGAAGAATCAAATCAAAAAATAGACGAAGGAATAAAGTTGGAGGAAAGAGAAAAAATAAGCCATAAAACGGCAATAGATCGAAGGACCACTGGCGATGCGCCATTTGATCAACGATCTATTGCTATTGAAAAAGAAAAGAAAAGAAAAGAAAAGTTTATTTCGCTGAGTCTAAAATCAAACCGTCGAGTTTAGACCACTTTGTCAGCACAACTAGAGCTAGCAAATGCATCTGGTTTGGCTTTGAATACAAAACCCATTCCCAAGATGTAGCCCATTGCTTCTTTTAGTGCGGTATTGGATTTGAAATGTGGATCCGTGTTGATGTCTGCGTGAACCTCAAGGGCTACTTGGTATTTATCGAGTAAATCACAAAGTTGATACGCAATATCAACGGATTTTGCCACTTCCGTGATCATTCTTTCCCGCAATTGCATAGGTTTGGTAGATTTGTCATTGTTGATATACATGAATCCACCTTTTTTCTCCCTGAGAAAAACAATCACGGTAGCGTATTCTGTGACTCCTCCTCTAACTTGTGAGTCGGTACCGATACACACTTTCAGTTTGTGTCCAAGCTCAGTTTCTCGGATAATTGTGGCTTCTACGGCCTCTTTAATAGGTTGGGAAAGCCTTTGTCCATTTAATCGTCTCCAGTTCATAGGTAAGGTAGTTATTGGTTATTGCTTAATCTAATGAAATTGTCTCTGCCAGAATAGCAAAAACACAAAATTAATAGCTTTTTAACTTTCGATTTACAGAACAACTAATTAACGATCTCGATCAGGGATAAGTTCCCTCTAGTTTGAAGATTATTGTCCCCAGGAGTCCTTTATCGAAAGTCCAGTGCTTTGTTTCTGGCCAAAAAAATCAGGATGGACTCATTTTTGAAGCATTAACTTCTATTTGTCCACCTATACGCAAGACGTTAATTTATTTGAGGTTGCCTACAATTCCCTTATTTTTGCACAAAAATTCCCGACATGCAGCAAAACGCTTCGTTCTTTCCTTTCTTCTTGTCCAGGGTTTTCCGCCTTTCTTTTGGGATTAGCATGGTGATTTTATCTTGCTTTTTGGCCTGTAAGTCTCCCAGTGGCCCCTCTGGTACTCATCATCAATACACCAATCATTTGATTGATGAAAGCAGTCCCTATTTGCTGCAACATGCCCACAATCCGGTAGATTGGTATCCTTGGGGAGAAAAGGCACTCAATAAAGCAAAAACGGAAGATAAAATGCTGTTGATCAGTGTTGGCTATGCGGCCTGTCATTGGTGTCACGTCATGGAACACGAGTCTTTTGAGGATACGACCGTGAGTAAAATCATGAACGAGCATTTCATCTGTATCAAGGTGGATCGAGAAGAACGGCCAGATATCGATGATGTGTATATGACGGCCTGTCAGATGTCGACTGGAAAGAGTTGCGGCTGGCCTCTCAATGCTTTTGCTTTGCCCAATGGACAACCCGTTTGGGCAGGCACTTACTTTAAGAAAAAAGAGTGGATGGATGTACTCAAGTACTTCATTGAAGAAAGGGCAAAAAGCCCTCAAAAAATGGAGGACTATGCCCGCCAACTCACCGAAGGTTTACAAAGCCAAGAAAGCATTAGTATCAACACGGACAAGCAAAATTTCAGCAAAGATACCCTGAAGAAAATCGCACAAAATTTCCTCAAAAATATTGATTTCAAGCGAGGTGGCCGAAAAGGAGCACCTAAGTTTCCCATGCCCAATAATTATGAGTTTTTACTCAACTATCACTTCTTATATCAAGATACCAGGGCATTGGAAGCGGTGAATACCACTTTGGAAAATATGGCTTTTGGAGGGATTTATGATCATCTGGGGGGTGGCTTTGCCCGTTACTCAGTGGATGGCAATTGGAAGGTTCCTCATTTTGAAAAAATGCTATACGACAATGGTCAGTTGGTCAGTCTTTACGCCCAAGCCTTTCAATTGACCAAAAACCCACTCTACCAAGAAGTGGTGGAAGAAACATTGACATTCATCAAAAGAGAAATGACTTCCGAAAAAGGGGGATTTTATTCTTCACTCGATGCAGACAGTGAAGGGGAGGAAGGCAAATTCTACGTTTGGCAACAGGAAGAAATTGATGCGATCCTCTCCGACCCTACCGAAAATGAAATTTTCCGTGATTACTTTGAAATCCGTAAAAATGGCAATTGGGAACACGGCAAAAATATCTTGTACCGAAAGGAAAGTCGAATGGATCTGGCCCAAAAATACAATATGGAGGTGGCCCCACTGGAAGCCTTGATTAAAAAGCAGAAAAACGCCCTATTTTCTGCCAGAGAAAAGCGCATCCGTCCAGGTCTAGACGATAAAGTACTGACTTCTTGGAACGCCTTGATGCTCAAAGGATACATCGATGCCTATCGAGCCTTTGGGAAAGAGGAGTACCTACAAGCTGCTCTTAAAAATGCTCAATTTCTGGATCAAGAAATGATCCAGGAAGACAAGCGACTCAATAGAAATTACAAAGATGGCAAGTCAGTCATCAATGCATTCTTAGATGATTACGCTCTTACGGCTATTGCCTTCACCGCTTTGTACGAAGCCACTTTCGACGAAAAATGGCTTTACCGGGCCAAAGACTTGGTCGATTACGCCATTGTACATTTTTTTGAACCGAGCTCGGGCATGTTCAACTATACCTCCGATCTAGATCCACCACTAATTGCTAGAAAAAAGGAATTAGGGGATAATGTCATCCCAGGTTCCAACTCCTCTATTGCTAGGGCAATGCACTTGTTGGGCATTTATTTCTACGATGAAAATTATCTGGAAAAGGCTCGCCAAATGATGCACAACATGAGCGCACAAATCACTGACAATGAAGCACCTAACTTCTTCTCTAACTGGTGTAGCCTCTATGCTCATTTGGTCAATCCCCCATACGAAATCGCCATTGTGGGTGACCAGCACCAAGCATTGAGAAGGGAAATGATGCGTCACTATTTGCCGCATGCCCTTTTGTTGGGGGGCAAGGACGAAGGAAGTTTGGAGCTATTGACCAATAAATTGCAGGATGGGGAGACCATGATTTATGTCTGCCAGAATAAGGTCTGTAAATTTCCAGTTACAGAAGTAGACAAAGCCATTGGTATGATGAATTAGTTTTTTTGAAAATCAACATTTTTGATAAAAAATCGTATTGCACAAGGGAGATGTCATTTACTTGGCATTAATAAATGATAAATTGCCAAATTTGGCGTTTCTTTTTCTTCCTAATTCGTCTATATTTGTGGGATATATTAAAAATAAATTCGATTTCATTCATAAAACACAACTCTATTATCTTATGAAGCAAATTAACAATTTACTGAAGCTAGCTTGTTTTTCGTTAGCTCTTTTTTCCGTACAAAGCATCCAAGCGCAATGTACGAGCTGGCTCAACCCCGACCCAGTTTCTGGCTGGGATGATTTGGGCGCAGCTCCTTGTGATGATGGGTCTGGTTGTCAAATCACTGAAATAACTACTTTCGAGGTATTTGCCGCAGAAGCATATCAATTGACTAGCGTAGTCGCTGGAAATTCCTATTTATTTGGTGCTTGTAACAGTAACGCAGGTCCAAACACTGGGGGACAAAACTGGAATCTAGATTTTACCATTATCGCCCCGAGTGGTGCTATCGATGCTTTTGGTGTTGATGGTGATAATTGTAGTATTGCGTGGACAGCATCTGAGTCCGGTACTTATTTGTTGGTCGTCAATGAAGCTGGACAATGTGGAGGTGGACCCAATGTTATGAATCCAAATGGATTTCCTTTCATTACTTGTACTGGAGCAGCTCCGTGTGAGGCCCCAGTAACAGATTGTAGTGCTGGTGAGTTACAAACAACAGGGGATACCATTACCGTATGTGCCGGAGGTTCTTTCGATGCCATTTCACTCAACGATACCATTCCTAACGCTCCCACACAAGGTGGATACGGTTGGGTATTTGACGATCAGTTGGGGGGAACTGGTGGTGTGGTCGGTGGGCTGACCCTTACCAACTCTAATCCTAACTCCAGCTTTGATAATGATTTGAACGGTGTACTAAGTTTCAATAATCTTCCTCCTCTCGAAGGAGTTTGGGTGATCTTTGGAGTGGCATATGAAGACAACAGCTCCTCTCCGGCGGCTGCGGCTTCAATCTGTAGCGTGACTACAGACTCTATTATCGTCAATTTCGTCTCTGATAATGCTGCGCCCACCGTATCAATTACCAACAATGGTGATGGTACTGCCACTGCTACTCCAATGGGAGGAACACCACCTTATACTTACTCCTGGTCTAATGGAGATACGAACCCTACCGCAATTAATTTGATTGAAGGAGAATCTTACACCGTAGTAGTCACTGATGCCAACGGTTGTAATGCTCTCGCCACCCTTACGATTACGGGCGATGGTACTCCTTGTGAGTCCTGGCTCAGACCAACAACGAGTACGGGTTGGACCGATTTCAACACCCAATTTGGTGGTGCTCCTTGTGATCCTGGAACGGGTTGTGTTACGAATGAAATTACTGCTTTTGAAGTGTTTGCGTCAGAAGCCTATGCAATGGATAATATTGTATTAGGTGGAAGTTATACCTTCAGCATGTGTAATGGTACTGGTGCTGGAACTTGGGTTCCCGACTTTACGATCATCGCTCCGAGTGGTACCATTGATGCTTTTGGTCTTGGTGATGGCGATGGTTGTAGTATCAGCTGGACAGCAAGCGAAGGGGGAACCTACCTTATCGTGATCAACGAAGCTGGCCAGTGTGGTGGTGGAAACAATACCATGACTGCTAATGGTTTCCCAGCAATTACCTGTGATGGTGTTGCCTGTCCAGAGTTCAACTGTGCCGCATCTATTTTGTTGGACAACTCGTTTACCGTTGTTTGTCCTGGCGAGGGATTCCAATTGAGTACAATTGGCCAAGATACCATTCCTGACGGTGGAAGCTGGGGCTGGAGCTTTAGCAACCAATTAGGAGGTACAGGTGGTCCATCGGGTCCATTTACCATCACCAACAGTCAGACTTCGGTCAACTGGGATAGTGGTCTAGATGGTATTTTGGCCAATAACAATTTACCTGATCTTGGTGGAACTTGGGTGGTACAAGGTTTTGTAGAAGATCCTCTAGGTAATACTTGTGCAGTTTCTGCGGATTCGATCATTATAGACTTCTCAGATGTAAGCATCGATATCATTAGCGATAATGGCAACGGATCTGCATCTGCTTTGGCTTCCTCTTCTGCCACTCCTATCACTTACCTGTGGAATGACCCTGCTGGAACAACCACGATGACGGTTACCCCTCCATTCAGTGGAATTTGGGTACTAACGGTTACAGATGGATTGGGTTGTCAAGCAATCGACTCAGTTGATGTTATCGTCACTAGTATTGAGGATGTAGAAGAGTTGCAATATTTCGAGGTCATGCCGAATCCATCGAGTGGCTTGTTTAATGTCGATCTAAGACTTGGAAGTAGCCAGGAGATTAGAATCGATCTGATGAGTGTTACTGGACAGCAAATCCAAAATATTGCTCAAGAAGAGTCATTAGGAAATAATTATCGAGTAGACATTTCTCATTTGCCAAGCGGCATTTACTTCTTACATTTCCGAGTCGGTGCGGAACAATTTGTAGAGAAAATCCTCTTGAGTAATTAACTAAAATGAACCCTTTGAGGTCATAAAAAAGTCCCATTCGATATTGATCGAATGGGACTTTCTATTTTAACTGAAATGCTTTACTAATGGGTATGGAAATAAAGATCTTCAAATATTTTTACCGCCATTCTCAAACCCGTCACGTTCACTACATCTGTTGATTGCTTACATTTCATTGCCAAAACTTGAATACGATGCAATGCCTCTAGGTGCTTGAGGTATTTGGCATGTGCTTTTCCATCTTTAGCGTCCTTGGGCTTAATTCTTTGGTGCAAAAAATATTGTGCTGCAATATGCTGTACCTCTTCTGCATGTTTCTCTTTGTTGACCACCCAACGCACCAACTGATTGTAGTTGGGATTTTTCTGAGCAGACAACTCAATGATTTGTTTACTAGCTTTATCAATGGTACGAATATGTTCATACATCAAAGCGGTACGAAGGGAATCACCATAAATACCACAAGGGACTTCACAGTGATCTTCCTCTGCTTCCAAAGCTGAAATCTGTTGTAGTAGTTGTACAATTTTAGAATTTTCAGCTGGCGGTTCTACATCAGCATATTGAGCCCACGCAGGTTGAGCGAGTAAAAGCATAGTGGCCAAAGGAATTATGGACAACAACTTATTCATGTTCTTATTTTTAGGTAGTTAAAAAATATTCAGGGCTAATTTACAAATTTTGACAGCAGGATGGTCTAAAGTCGTCAAAAGCTTTTACTTTAACTCAGCTCTATTGTCAAGGGAAATACTATTTTTCAATGAAGCAAAAATAGCATCGACTCAAATAAACAACGGAAATCTCAATTTGTTGTCTCGAAAATTTTGCGACTAAACTTTTATCGATCATCACAAATCGTTTCTTGTATAGAGGTAGTTTCACGGAAAAATATTGGTCATTTTTCCAAAAATCTTTTCAGTACAAATCATCTTTGGGGTAAAGGACCAATTGGGTAGTGATCGTTGTTGGGCTTATCCAATGCCTTAAGTAGAAATCAAGGCAATAAAAGTACGATACTCAGAAGCATACTCGACATCCAAAGAAAAGCACTTAGGTTCTCATGATTGGCAATTTCAAGACCATTCAATTATCGTTATCATATTCCTATCATGAAGTTGAGAGGTTTATTTTCTTAGATGACTATTGAGTCGGTCCACGGTTTAGTATTCGTACAAAAATTGTTATGCACAAAATGTAATGGCAAAACTAACTAGGATCTCAGTCAGTTCATAGTAATTTATTTACAAAAATACACTGTCGTCCCTTCTCTCCTATCTTATGTTTCAAAGATTAATCTATTGTCCACCTTTAATGAGTAGCCTATTTACCTCAGTGTAAAGTCCAATCGGTTGTCCTCACCTCGTTTCCCTTCCCTTCGCTTTACTTTAATCATCCTATTTGTATCTGGATATCAATTTAAAAGCGCTTTGTTTTTGTATTTTGGAAAAGTGCTTGTTGTCCTAATCCTATTCAGCTGTGGATCATTCATAAAATACCGTTGCAACAGGTTCCTATCAGTTGTCGTGAGATCGAGTTCCCATCCTATTCAGTTATGGATGTGGTTTG
>JBCCSR010000179.1:0-8131 GCA_039199865.1 Bacteroidota bacterium | reverse complement strand
TTATTCTCTTGCAGACTTTTTGGACCCAGCGATAGGATTTGCCCATATTAACAGAGCCCGTGATCACGAAAATGTATTTTCAACAGTAGACCTATGGGATTTTGATGTTGATTACAATCAGCTATCCGTTGATTTTACGAAACCTGATGGCAATGGTGGTTTTGAAAAATATGAATATAGCTTTGCAGATATTACCAAAAGGCATGAAGTTCTTGGCTATGGTTCAAGCATACTAAAAGCTGCTATCCTTGGTAATGAAGACGCGAAAAAGGCAGAAGCCATCAGTGTTCAAGATCACTATGTACAGTATACCACACAATTTGGAACAGACTCAGCTATTTTCCTCTGGGCACAGTTTTATGCCGAAGTACTATCAGACTTTACAGAAGTCGGGATTGCATATGTAGCCATTCGTCAAGTATCAAGGCTATTTAGAGCTGCGACCCCTGCTAAGAGAAAAGGGTTCTGGCAAAAGGCTGTTGACAAGATCAAAAAGCTCTTTAAGTCTAAAATTGACGAGTACGTTGGTGATAAAATGGCCTCAGGTGGTTTGAAGAATTTTGCCAATAAGATCAAAGGGAAGAAGAACGTAGCCTTGAGTCATACGGATGAAGGTGTTGAGAAACTTGAGATTCATTCTTATCGCACTAACGGAAATGGAAATGGAGAAGTTAAATCTATCGCTCACTTCCAAAAAGAAGGTGGAAAAGATGTATTCATCATCAAGAGTTCAGAAATCGATAATACACTCAGTGGAACGGAGACGGATGTTATTGCTCCATTTGTCAAAAATGAAAATGGGCAATACCTCAAAAATGTCAAAATGGTAGAGTTAGAGGATGGACGTATTTTCTTTAAAGGTGAGGTTGACGAACTAATGAACATTCCTACTTTTAGAAATGCTTTGACAGATAATCCTAGTCTAGAATCTGTTTGGAGAAACACAGGAAGCAGTGGACGTCAAAGTATTGCTGATATGGAGGCTAATGGAATATTACAAGCAAACCTAGATCAGTATATCAGATTAAGGGATGCTCGAATTAAAATTAGTTTAGGAGAAAACTCTTTAATTGTCAGTGTTCGACGCTCTCAATTACAAAGTGGAATGAACATTATTGATCCAAATGCTACTTTGGTCTCTTCAGTATCTCACCCCAATCACACAAACGTACAGTTTCTTCCGGATCCTGACTTAAACCTTAATGACCCTCAGGTATTACAGGCATTTCAGGACAGAATGCTGGCTTACATCAACATTGCAAACAACCCTAGCCAAATTGACGATGTTGCAACAGAACTTGCAAAAAGTATTCACGGTAGTAATTACTCTGGTTCCCAGTACAATTACATCAAGGGTAAAGTTTCAGAAGTACATCAGCATTTCTTTGTAAACGAACATTTGGCTGAAGTTGGTGCAGGAGAATTTGCCATTGGTCGTTTCGTACCTCAAACCGCTTTTTCGGATGGATGGACTCAAGCGGTTAATGGTAACATCACAGAAGAATTCAAAAGATTTATAGCACATGAAAATGTAGAGGCTTCATCTATGAGAGCTGGCATGCATTATCAAGCTAGGTATGACCCAGTTCAGGACTATATTCCCCCACCAACACCATTAAATTATGGAGCTCATGAGTTAGCACCTATAGGTGATGTAAACAATACAAATCACTTTTTTCTGTGGGGAACTAACTTTCTTGATCGAAATATTCCATCTAATCTAATTTTTTCTTCAAATAATGATTTAATTTTAGGTTTAGACGACGTTCGAAATCATATTAAAAATGTAGAGCAGTATTAAGGTATTATGAATAAAATTCGTTTAAAATCAGCTATTGATCGAGTACAAAAAGTCAATGTATTTCCTGAGTTTGTTTCAGAGAAACAAAGAGTAAATCAATTGACACTTTTATTGAAAGAATATCTTCGAAGAATTACTCATTGGTCAAAAGCATTATCATATGAAAAAAAGGAAATGATATCTTATTTTTTCTATGATGTGATTGAATGTGTTGAGCCTAATTCAATAGCTGATTTTAACGAAATAATTTCTAATACCAAATTTCCTGATGGTTCTAGTGAACTGGATAAAAAATTGATGACCTCATTCATGCATTGGGAATTCAAAAAGAGTGAATCACATATCTGCACAATAGTAAATAGATACAATTTGTTGGAACCTTATTCTCCAATAATGATATTTTTTGAACTTGGTGGTGGTAAACTGAGCCTTACTAATACAGGAGGACTACTAATTGGCTCTTGCTATATCACTTTTTCACTTCACAATAAAGGTCTCTATGACACTGAGATACCATTTATAAATACTCAGAACACAACAAAAAAATAAAACAATGAAGAAACTAATCTTTTCCCTACTCTTCACCCTAGTCCTCCAAATTGGATGGGCGCAGGGTAAAGTAGAACTCCGACAACATTTTACTAATTTAACCGATGGCAAAAAAACCAAAATCGACAAAACAACCATGGCCGCCTTTCGGCAAAATGCTGGCGTCGTAGCCGCACTCCAACCCTACTTGACCTCCGAGCAAGTAGAAGTACAAAGAGCAGCCCTACAACTTGCCGTTCAAATTGGGACGCAACACGAATATGCGGTCAGTCGAATGCAGATGGTCAATCAATTGCTGGGGGCAGCCGAGCAAGTGGAGTCCGCTCAACTGGGGCGCATTGCCAAAGGCTTACAACAATTCAAGCGAGCGGATTTCGATGAAGCAGCAGAAAAACAAGTCGCTCGACTCATCAAAATGGAGCGGCCCCATACCAGCAAATTTATTGAATTGGCGGGCTTCTTACAAATGTATGAAGTCTTGGATGAGTTACGTTTTGCTTACAAAAGCAATAAACATTTGTTCCGTAGTATGAGCATGGCGCTGACGCGTAGTGGGGATGAACAAAAACGCAATAATCTGATGAAAAATGTAGCGAAGTATCGGGTCGATGATGAATTTGTCTATGGCATTTTGCCTAAGTTGGTTTATGCGCGACAAAAAGAAACAACGGATTATTTATTTGAAATTATTTTAAAGGATCAAAAAACTTGTAGCTATCCGGCGCATGGACACCAAGAAGATCATGAGGAAGACCACGAGCATAAAGATGGACACGAGTATGACCACGACCATGAGCATGGCCAAATCAATTGTGCCTATCGGGTCATGGAAACCCTTGCCCCTTATGTCAAAGGCATTCCACTTCAGCTCGGAGCGTCAGGTGATTTGCTAAGCAATGATTATCAACAAGCTTTGAAAACAACGCGGGAATGGATACTGGCCAACCGAGACAACTACGAATTGCGTACTGATCTCTATTGAGCATTAGCTCCCTAAGCACTTACTCAACAACCAACCATTATCAACTGGTCTGATGCGATGACCATGCACTGTTGCCAAGTATTGTCCTTGGCAACAGCTGGGAAGCATATGGCCTAATTTTAAACCGCTTAAAAAGAGACGACTCGATTTTATGAAAGCATTCGAGCGGCAATGAATGGCGTACGAACCAGCTGATGAAATCTAAAAGAGCACTCCTTTTTTGAGCACTACGTACCATCATAAAAAAACTAAAACAACCCATAGCGATGAAAAAATGTCTATTTCTTCAAGTCTTTTTGCTGCTTATGGCCATCCAGCTAACAGCAAATAGCCCGGGTGAAAAAACTTCTGGGAAACCCTTGCCCAAAAGTACCCTACCACTCCAATCCTTAATGTCCGATTGGGGAGCTGACCCGGAAAAATGGAGCCAACCGGATACGGCTCAAGTCGAGCAAGAGAAAGAAAAAACCAAGGCCCAACAACGCTTTGCCTTTCCAGAACTCGATCAAAAAATTATGGCTTCCATCGAAGCCGCTTTGCCTATGCCGCCCCCTGATGACATGTCGAACTTGTTGGAAACCGAACTTAGTGCAGACGAAAAAGCAGGCCTACAAGCCATCGAAGCTGCTCAGCTAGGCGGGACGCACGTCGATAACTTTGACGATTTACTCAACTTAAAACTCCCGGCTTATCGCATCCAAAAGATTGGTAACCTAGAAGCCATTATTGTCATCAACTCTCTAAAGTTGACGACAAAAACTACGGCGGCAGATGGCCTCACCGCGGGTGGACGTCTAGGGCTTTACGTAGGTATAAAAATTCCACAAAAAAGGTACGATAGCCAGGGAAGAAAGAAAAACATTACCCTCATTTTTGGTACGGAGGGTTTGGCTTTTACCCACGCTGGAAATATCCAAACCGACTACATTCGTCTGGTCAACGATGTAGGCTTTGAAGTTGGTGGAAGTAGTCGAAAGGCAGTAGTGATGCTCAAAAATGGAGATCCGCAAAACGAAACGGGTACCTACATCAAATTTGGTTGCGATGGCGTAGAGGAGTTTGCCATCGGAGCGGATGTACACTTTAGCAAAGATTGGTTGTTGCCGCTCGACGCAGCTGGATATCCTACCGCGGATGGCCCCAGAGTGCAAGGCAATTTTCAAACCGTCGTACAAGATTGGAACAATCTCTTGGCCAGTGTCAATTTAGAAAATTTTGCCTTGGCCAAGTGGGACAAAATGACTTTTTCCATTGGCAATGCCCATGTTGATTTAAGTGATTACAAAAACCCTGCGGCCATCAAATATCCGGAGGGCTATGACATGCCCAATCCAGCAGGCCTATGGCGTGGCGTGTATATTGAAACCATTGAGATTACTTTTCCCGAACCTTTTAAACGAAAGTGCGATGGAAGTTATGGGGAAAGCAATGATCCCAATGCCGACGCCTGCCGGATGAAAATAGCGGCCAAAGATTTGTTGATTGACAATCTTGGCGTAACGGGCAAGTTCAGCATTTCGGGAGAAGCCCCCATTGTATCGGGAGCCCTGATGAACAAAAAATGGAGCTGGTCACTCAATACAATTGGACTCGAATTGGTCCAAAGCCGCTTCGAGGGTTTTAGCTTTAATGGAGGAATCGTCATTCCTCTGACCAAACGCAATACGCCCTTTTCCTACAAGGCTACCGTGCATTTTACTCAACCTGACGGTAACACTCCACAGGAGGCCAACTACAATTTTAATATCGAATTAGGAGGAGATGTAGAATTTCCAGTATTCAATGCATTTAAAGTAAAAATAGGCTCTAGCTCCATGCTCAACATTGCTATTGAAGATGGAGAGTTCAAACCCTCAGCTGTACTTTATGGAGATATGACCATCGGAAAAGGAGATCCGTCCAAAGAAGATGTTCGCGTACCAATGATCACCTTTGAACACATTCAACTGCAAACAGAAGGTAATTTCATCAATGGAGGTAAGGTGTATATCCAAGGTGGTGGTGGAAAGGTCAACAACTTTCCCGTACAGATTTCAGGGGTTGGAATTGGCTTTGGCCAAAACGAAGTCTATCTCGACTTTGATCTAGGCGTTCATTTGATGAAACAGGAAGACGGGGGACTAACTGCCTCGGGAAGTTTCAAAATCTTTGGTAAGCTAGAGACCAACGTCATCGGTGCCCATCAATGGAGGTTCCATAAGTTTACCATGGATGGTTTTACTGTAAAGATCGATCTACCCGTCGTCAAAGGTTGTGGTGCCTTAACCCTGTTCAAAGAAGATCCAGTCTATGGCAATGGTTTTAGTGCTTATCTGGATGCTAAAATTTTAGGAAAAGATTCCGACCAAAAAGGCGCTTATACCTGTGGTGCCGACATCGAAAGTGCGTTTAGTCTATCCCTCGCCGCCGTTTTTGGCAATAAAGATGGGATGCGCTTTTTCATGTTAGATGGATATGTTAGTAGTGATAAACTGTCGGTTCCCCTTCCTCCTACTCCACTATCTTTAACCGGTTTCGGGGGAGGCGCTTTTTATCGAATGAAAATCACAGAACACTCCGATAGTCCAGAAAATGGAAATGCCATTCCTGCGGGGATGGACACCTCTGGTTTGATCTACGAACCCGATCCCGGAACCCTCTTCGGACTCAAGTTTGCCGTAGGCATTACTACGACGGGGATCGAAGCAACGGGTGGTAGTCCCATCAATGGAAAGTTGGCCGTCATCGTTCGTTTTGGCAATGGCTTGTCTTTACAGAACATCACTTTCTGGGGTACCGCCGAATTGATCAATCCACTTGGCGACTTTGAACTGCCAGACATCGACGAGAAAATCGGCACCTTGGCCATCTCAGATAGCGAGCGACAACAACAAGATGCAGACGAAATGAAAAATGCGCAAGACAAAATCATGGCCAAGATGGGCATCAGTCTCGATTTTGATGGAGGCTTCAGTTATCACGGATATGCCGAAGTCAACCTTAGTGCCGCAAGTGGAAAACTCACAGGCTCTGGTCAACTCGATTTACTGATTGATCCGGGAGAAAAGAAATGGCATTTGTACATTGGCGGATACGAAAATGAGGCGGTAAAAGTGCCAGATTTTTTCAATCCAGAAAATAGCATTACGATGTATCCAGTCTCCGTAACCGTCGACTACGGTGCGCTAAAAGTCGTCGCTAGCGCTTATTTCCTATTGGGGAATGATATCCCCGGACCACCTCCCATCAATGCTGCTGCCGCCAACTTTTTTGATATTTCAACTTCGGCGAATGCCGAAAATCGAGAACTTTTGTACTGCAATGGAAAAAGTCCCGCTAATGGAACAGGCGTTGCTTTTGGTGCTAGCTTAACGGTTAAACTTGAAAAAGAGATCAAGAAAAAGATCTTGTTTAAAAAAGTAACCATCGTCGATATCAAAGTTAATGGAGGAGCTGGTTTTGACATTGCATTGCTTCAATACGGACCGGGAACAGCCTGTCAAAACGGGCAAAGCCCACACGGCTTAAACAATTTCCGGGCAACGGGAACCATTTGGGGATACATCGACGTCAACGGAAAAGTACTGGGGGTACGCTTGCCCTCCATCGGAGTAGGAGCATTGTTACAAGCGGACATTCCCAATCCGAGTTTTTTCCGAGCCATGGTGGTCCTCAAATTTATCAAGGAATGGAAATTTAAGTTCAAAATTGGTGACGAATGTGGACATCCTTGTTCTGTTGCCGATGGATAAATAAACCTCCTCGGGGCCTTGCCCCGAGGTATCACCGCGCTACAAGAGCTACGTACTAATTAGTGGGTGGGGGACAAAATTGTGTCTGAGCAGAGCGAGTTCATTTTGACAAGCATTTTGGATACTTTTTGGCGATTGAAAAAGTATCCCGCCGGAGGCAAATGCCAAACAAGAGCCCCAAAAGATCAAATTTCACACGGATACCCGACGCAAGCATCGAGAAGTACTCAAGATTAAAGGTGATCAGCTCGCCTGACGGGCGAGCTGATGCTACTACTTTTTTTAATTCTTATTGCCAGGAAGGCTCATCCCTTCTACAAAAAATTTTAGGCTATGCACTTAAAACAAATCATGATGGTAGGACTGCTGCTCCTACATTTGCCTCAAATGGTGGAGGCCCAATACATCCTCCCCGACTTCCAATCACAAACTGTTGACAAAAATCAATTGCTCATTCGCTGGGAACCACGAACTTTGGCAGAATGGGAAAATGCTCAAAAAGAAGGTTATCAAATCAAAATTTATCAAGGCAACCAGGAAGACAATTTAACCTTACAATCAAGTCAAAACATCAAGGCCCTAAGCGCTCCAGAGTGGGATCAAGCCATTGCCGAGCAACGAGATAGCTTAATGCGAAGTTTTTACGAAGGTGCCAAATCCTTTCTTTACATGCCTCCCGAGATTATTGCGGAGCTCAAAACTTCTCTCGAAGCAGAGGAAGGCAAAAGCATCGAACAAACCGTTGACGAATTTCGACTGGGCTATTTGACCTATGCCATCACCTTTGACTATGACCTGATTCGCAAGGCCGGGCTAGGCTACGCCATCCCACTAACGGATGCCAATTATTATCGAATTGAAGTGCAAACGGGTAATTTTACCGCTTTTACTTTTGATCATTCAAAAAAGCCAATTGCTCGCTCCCCTTTCCCCGATCTGAAAGCCAATTTTTCTGACAAAAAAGTAGAGGTAGAATGGGAAACACCCGATTTTAAAACCACCTATTTTGGTTATTTCCTTTCCATTTCAGAAAATGGAAAACAGTACAAAGGGGTCAGCGACATGCCT
>JBCCSR010000178.1:0-8144 GCA_039199865.1 Bacteroidota bacterium | reverse complement strand
ACTCAAAAAGGATACACTATGAAAATTTGGATTGGAAAAGTAGTTGTATTGATTGGCTGCATCCATACTTTGTTTGGCTTTGTCATGCTCTGGCCCATTTTCCAAAATCTACTTGCCGCGGGATTGATCAATACCGTTAACGGACAATTGGATCGGGAGGCTTTTTTTTGGTTCATTCATTTCGGTGTTGCCCTCATTTTATTGGGAGCTTTGATCGATTGGGTGGAAAAGCAGGGCAACGCTTGGCCCAGTTGGTTGGCTTGGAGCCTTTTGATTTGGACCATCGTTTTGGTCGCTGTGATGCCCGTTTCTGGAGCTTGGTTGATGTTGATCCCCGCCATTGGAGCGCTCCGTCGGCAAAAGCAAATGACAAGTGCTAGGAATTAAAATTAGATGCTCCTATTCAGTAGCTAGACAGAATTTTTTTCATGTATTTTTGCAAAACAAAACGTGCTGCCTACGAGCAGACGAATGAGGATAACATTTTACTTTAAATGGAATCCAAAACTATTGATCATCTTCCCAAACAGGGCATTATTGGGGTAAATACCGGCATATTTTTCTGCTCCGGGGCCATAGGCAAATACTGGAATGAGTGCGGCAGAGTGTCCTCCCGTGGAAAAGGTGGGTTGGATTTGACGATAGTCTCTTTTGCCGAAAATTTTAGCCGCAGAGAGAGAAAAGCCTCCAGTTTCGTGATCAGCCGTTACAATGACCAAGGTATTGCCTGCTTTTTCCGCAAAGTCTAAGGCGACTTTTATGGTTGCATCAAAATCTTTCATTTCTTCAATGATGTAATCTCCATCGTTGGCATGGCCTCCCCAGTCAATTTGTGATCCTTCCACCATGAGGAAAAAGCCTTCATCCTGTTGCGCCAGATAATTGATGGCCAATTGGGTAGCCTCGGGTAAAAAGTCACCTCTACCGTTTTGCATTTTGGGCATTTCGTTATCTGCCAGCAAATAGGCATACTTTTGTTGACTATTTAGTTGTCCTTGTCCCAATTTCTGTGTAATCACTTGAAAACCCTTTTGACGCAATTGGGCCAAGGCATCTACACCATCTGCTCTTTGATCGAAAAATTGACGTCCACCTCCGGCAAAAAAGTCAATGGGCGCATTGACGAGCTGAGCGGCAATGGCTTCTTCCATTTTTCTCGATTTGACGTGGGCGTAAAAAGAGGCCGGCGTTGCGTGGGTGATCGAAGAGGTAGCAATCAAGCCATTTAACTTTTGATTTTGATGAGCAATTTCAGCAATGGTAGTACGCGAAATCGTGTCTCCGTCCAAGCCAATGGCACCATTGTAGGTTTTGTAGCCAGTAGAGAAAGCCGTTGCGCCGGCAGCAGAGTCGGTGATCTTGGCGCCTACTGGGCTATTTTCATGAAGTCCAATATGGTGAAAGCGATTGAAAACAGGGGTTCCCCCATAGTAATAACGAGTAGAAATTTGAGCCAATCCCATTCCATCTCCGATGAGTAAGATGATGTTTTGGACCGCTTGATCCATCTGCTTGTCATGCTCTAGTGTTTCATCAGGGCGTGGTGTCGTCAGATCGGGCTTGATTTTGGGCGTACAAGTCGTAAAAAATACAAGTAGAAAGAGGGAAAAAAAAGGGAAAATGAATTTCTGCATAATCGTGATATTCGAGAAATGAGTATTGTTTTTTTTATAGCAAGGTGTCGTTGGTCAAAATTACTACTCTCCTTTAAATTCAAGGTAAAATTGAGGAAAATACCCATGAAAAAATCCCGAGGCTTTGGAAAGAAGCCTCGGGATCGTTTTTCTAAAGATATTCGCAGCAGTATTAGAAAGGGCTAGATGTATCCGAATCATCACTCGATACCTTGTGCTAGCCTTGACCGCTCCATTATTGTTTGACTAAGGTCAAACTTTGTGTTCCTTGATTAGTAGTGATTTCTACGAAGTAAAAACCATTCGTCAGTAAACTCAAATTATTGGCAGCAATATTATGCTGGCCAGCTACTACTGTTCCATCAAATAACATTTTGATCAATTGACCTTGAGCATTGTATAAGGCAACACTGACTTGGCTGTCGTTCTCAATATCCAGGTTCAATTCGAAGGCGTCGAAGAATGGATTGGGGTAAGCCAAATGTGCTCCGGTTTGAATCACGTTGTCATCGTGGGATCGGAAAAGTGCAGCACTAGAATTTGCGATAAACTGAATTCTTCCGGTTCCTCCTTCTGGGTAGCGCGTAGCGCTGATAACGCCTCCTAATCCATCAGTCAGATAGTTGGCTAGAGCTTGTTGGTAAGTTACGCCAACTGAGGTGAAATTGGCATCACGATAAGGATAATTGTCTCCTCCTCTGGCCAAAAAGTCAACCGTAGCAATAGAGATTGCTGGAGCACCGGGAACGACATTTCCGTTTTCAATAATCATCGTTCCATCATTCAATTGGGCGCTTACGATTCGATTTCCTTCGGTAAGGACATTGCCATCGGCATCTAATTCTTGTGGTATACCATCGAGGTCAACGACCATTTCAAAACCAGCGATTTGCGCAAAGCGACCACTTACATTTTCTACACGAGATACGGCATTCTCCAGTACCTCCTTGAACTGAGTTGCAGGAATGGGGTCAAGGACAGAGACGAAGTTCGAGAAAGGCAGCATGTCAAAAGTAGTGAGTTCAGAAATAGGACGATCTGCGGCGATCATATTGTTGTTACGGATCCCTCCTCCATTCTGTATGCCCACTGTTGGTGCGTCTATTCCAAAGTCAGCTGCTGCTTGATTGGCTTGCCACAACAGGGCATCGGCAATGAGATTGCCTTGGTTGGTTTCTTGGGTACGTACATTAGCTCTAAGTCCATCCAATGCAGTTTCGGTGGTGGCAAGCACGTTGCTGGCCAAGTTGGCTAAGTAGGCATTGATAGGATCGACGATACTTTGCGTTAGTTCAGTAGAAGGGCGATTTGTGGTGACTTTGACTGGACCGCTTTCTTCCCCAATGCTAACAATTTTGCCATTTTCATCAAACGTAACAAGCAAATTACCGATATAGCGGTACTCGCCTGGTGTTGTGACAATATAGACGGTTTCGCCATTTGCATCGCTGGTTGCTAATGGGTACGGACCGGTAATGGGAAGACCAGGGAGCGTATCTGCGGGATTGTTGCTCAACAACTCATCACCACCACCCGCAATTAGAACATCTACTCCCCTGAGTGCTGCCGCTAGATCAATGTCTTCATTGATGCTTTGTAGGTGACTGATCAGGATAATTTTATTGACGCCCATTGCTTCGAGTTCGTTGACTTGTGCTTGTACGATTGCAACGATATTGTCTGCTACGGTTACATTCCGTGGGCTGGAAATCAATGGGAGTTCAGGAGTCGTTAGGCCGATGATGCCAATCTGATTGGCTCCCCTCCAAGTCACCATCTTTGGAGCGATGCGATTGGCAGTTGCCAAGGCTTGTAGGCCCGGTTCATTACCAAAATTGAGGTTGGCACTGAGAAACGTTGTAGGCGCGTGAACATCTTCGATTAGCCGCTGTAAAATATCCGGACCGAAATCGAAATCGTGATTGCCCAAACAGATGGCATCATAACGAATGGCATTTAGAGCAAGCGCATCGTAAAGCGGCTGATCTTCTGGTAAAGCTAAGGAAGCATTGAACTCAGGACCAGGAAGGTAATTGTCGCCAGAAGACAACATCACATCATCAATACCATTGAGGTATCCATCCACATAACGTAAGCTATCTAGTACGGTTTTGAAACGATCAATTCCACCCAAAAATTCTAGACCTTCTCCGGCATTGACCAGAGCAGATTCGCCATCATTGTTATGGAGGATTTGTAGGGAAAACCGTTCTGTTTCATTGAAAACTCGAAAGAAAGAAATGGTTCCACTCACCTCATTGGCCACTGCGATATAGGCATTGCCATCGGCACTGTCATCGGCAGAAATAAATAGGATGTCTTCTGGGCCTACATCACCCGCAGCAGGATCTTCAATGTCCTCAATGTCATAATTTCGATTGCTAAAGTAATCGACGAAGTGCGGATGAAATGGATTGTCAATATTGTAAATCATCACTCCATTTTGCCGCTCCAAGCCGATCAATGCATACTGGTGACCATTGAATTCGAAAGCTACCACTGCTTCTGGCTCAACGCCTTTGTCATCACTACGTTTTTTTCTACCTCCTCCATCGTTGAAATTGGCTTTTTGTCTTTGGGCAATAATTTTTGCAAACTGGTTGCCACTATCGTATACTTGGTTGCCACTTGCATCCCAAATAGAGAAGGAACGAGCACCGTAAGAGTAGATTTGATCAACATCACCATCGCCGTCAGTGTCTCCATTGGCACTGGTGGTTTTTAAGCGACCCAAGTTGTTTTCATCCTGTAAACGATCTGCATTGGGATAAGCGGTAGGATCGAGGTCCAAATCGTCGACACGTTCTTCTTCTGAATAGCCATCGTAATCTCTAGCATCTCCTTCATTAGCGGTCAAGACGAAAGTTTGTCCTCCAGCCGCAGTGTAGGTATCAATACCATCTGGCTGATACATCCCCAGGGTAGGGCGCGGCCAAATTTCGATGTCATCGTCTTTATCGCTGGCATCAAATCCGTTACGGTCTAAGCTGTGGTCTTTAAAGCCCAAAGCTCTAACCGCTACTATAGACTTTGTGTTGAGGTCGACAATACCCAATGCATTGTTTTCCTGGAGTGCGACGTAAGCCGTAGCATTGTCTGGTGTAACAGAAATGAATTCAGGTTCTAAATCTTGGGCAACGCTTGCGTTGGGGCCAAAAATTCTTACCCCTTCTGCCTTTAGTGCTGCTTCTTGAGCATTAAAGGCCGTAAAGGTAAGTTGATGTACGGTAGCATTGTCTAGCCCTTGGCTCAAATCAACCAAAGTAACGGATCCCTCGGGATCAACCGTATACTCATTATTGGGCTCTCCCTCGTTGGCAGAAAGTAGGTAATTTCCATCTGGAGAAAAGGCAACCATGTCAGGTAAAGCTCCGGCTGGAAATTCTGTCAGGAATTGGCCATCGGTATCAAAGAGGAGAATTTTCCCAGGATCTTGTTTGACATCTGCTTCAGCAGCAATGGCAACCCAACCATTTTTGGTGGCGACACTATTGACCCCGCCACCAAAAGAACCGACATCAATTGAATGGCTTAAAATAGGCTGACTTGGATCAGAAAGGTCAATGATGTCAACCGTGTTGGCATCAGCATTGGTGGAGAATAGCTTTTTAGAAGCGGCATCATAATCAATAATCTCGGCGGCTCCTTCGTCGAATATACCGGTCGCGTAAGTGCTGACGTGTTCGACGCTTACTTCTTGGGCCGAAAGGCCGAGGGTAAACATGGTCAATAAAGTGATGAGGGTAAATCTTTGCATGGTAAATAAAGTTGTTAGCGTTAAATATTTTTTAATAAGAGGCAGGAATTGGGATGAATGGTGCAAAGATATTAGGGGGTGTTCATATTATACAAAGTAAGATATTAATCTTAGATGAAGCTTTCGTAAACTAGATGTAGCCATAAATACAGCACAACATGAAGGGATTGTAAATAAATTTGTAGCGTGTGTTTTGTATATTTTTAGCTTCTGAACAGAAAAATACAAGAAGGTATAGATAGCGACAATCAACTGGAAGACCCCTTTTTATGCGTAATGGCTTTTTTTAATGAACCATACCTTACCATGTCACAAGGTGGATAGATTAACAAAATACTTGAATTGTTCTTTATCTTGGCAGAATAATTGCAGCTTGTGACAATGATAATAAATTGGCCTTATTCACTCCCTCCTCGGCCAATCGAATCATCCACCTTCCCCCCGTCTTTAACACATAGACAATGAGAAAATTTTTTACCCGATTCTATATCTTATTTTTTTGTGGACTTTGTTGCCATACTTCCTTTGCTACGGTCTATCGCTCTTTAGAAAATGGCAATTGGAAGGATGCCAGTACTTGGGACGCCAGTGGAGTACCCACTTCCGCAAGTGATACCGTTATTATTGATGGACACAGTGTTACCCTTGATAATGCGGTAGGTGATATTACCATCAAAACATTGATCATCACCAACGCTTCAGGACAAGATAATGCGATATTGAATATCACCGATGATGTGGAACTGACCGTTAAAGACGAAGTCTTGGTGCAATCATTCCGCTTTTGGGATGATGTCAAACTCAGATTATTCAACAATGCCAAATTATTTGCACAAAAAGATCTCACCTTTTTTAGATCCACCAATAATGATTTAATCACGACCCTACAACTCGACCTGTCCAATTATGCTCAAGTACACGTGGGAGGAAATTTCACTTTCGATTTTGGAAATTCCAGCTCGCTAGGCCTCTTAGATGAAGTCATTTTGAACAATAGTAGTTTACTGAATGTGACAGGAGACGTTTTGTTGTATTCAAGAGGAGGGAAAGAGCTCAACTTTGAACTCAAAGGAACGGCGCAGGCACTGATTGGAAGAAATTTTTACGTGTATCATTACGGAGGAAAGGATATAGAGGTACAAACAAATGAAAATGCCTTGTTGCAAATTGATGGAAGCCTCTACATAGAAAACAATGGCGGTACCAATAAAACCGCTTTTTACAGTGGGCCAAATGGGGGATATGTTTTCGTGGCGGGAGATTTGGAACTCAAAGCGAGTGATCAAGACCGAGCCATTTTATTTGAAGTGAGTGGCGATTCTTCTAAGATTGAAGTCTTGGGAAACATCACTTTAGATGCCTTGACTGATGGAGATATAGTCATCAATCTACAACAACAAGGATCTTTAGCCATTGGAGGAAACTTTGAACGGGTAGATAATTCCGGCCAATTTGGCTCATTGACGATGAGCGAGGGAGGACAACTCATTTACAATGGGACTAGTCCACAAATCATTGCTTGCGATAGCATTCCATCAGCTGGCCTTGATGGCTTTAGTGGCGATAATGTAAAACTGGACAATCCAAGTGGATTTATTTTGGAGGGGCCAGTCGTCGTTTATGATAGTTTGGTTTTGACGGATGGAATCATCAGTACGGATGCCAGTAAGAGCATTACCTTTGCAGATGGCGCCATTGCCAAGGGAGGAAGTGCATCGGCTTTTATCGATGGTCCAGTAATCAAAAGAGGAACCACCAACGGTAATCCATTTATTTTTCCTACTGGCGATATCGATCCAACTACCGGAGTGGCCAGATACATGCCCATCGAAATTTCAACGCTGGGAAATGCACTGGACGAATATACTGCCCAGTACTATGGCTGTCCACCCCCTTACATCAATAGCGTTGATGCACCGATCGATCATATCAGTAGTGAAGAATTTTGGACTTTGTCTAGAACTCCACAAACAGTCACGGAGGTAACCATCACCTTGCATTGGACAGATGCTGCTACTAGTGGAATTGATGATCCCAGCTCTTTGGTAGTAGCTAGCGATGATCCGGTTGCAGAAAAATGGACGAGCATTGGTAATGGAGGGATCACTTTAGACGGGGCGACGGGAACCTTGATGAGTGATATTGGCTGTCCTCCTCCCTACATCAATCGATTTACTTTTGCATCAGTTTTACCGACCACCAATGCTCTACCAGTAGAGTTGCTTCGCTTTACGGCGCAAAAGACGAATGATGATCAGGTAAAGGTCGAATGGCTCACTGGGAATGAAGTGAATTCCGATTATTTTGCGGTGGAGCGATCGATCAATGGAAGGGACTTCGAAAAAATTGGAATCCTACAAGCCGCAGAAAATAGTCGGTCGACGCAGTATTACACACTGATGGATCAAGATCCAGGCTATGGTCAAAACTATTATCGGCTGATGCAGGTGGATCGGAATGGAGATTACAACTTTAGTCGTGTCATCAGCGTCAATTTTGCCTTGGTCATTGGAGATCCAATCATTTATCCCAATCCGGTAGCTGATCGCATCAATATTCAAGGCAATAGTCCGCTCGAAACGGAGGCGCAGATTGATCTATACACTCAAAATGGACAATTAATTTATACGGGCATCCATCCATTGTACAATGGAAATTTAAGCCTCAATGCGGCAACTGCTAATCTTGTCCACCCAGGACAATATTTTTTGAAAATGAGAACTTCTTCGAGTGATCATACTTTGTCTTTACTT